>SLSB01000127.1 GCA_007130675.1 Candidatus Hydrogenedentota bacterium
CTGCGCATCGAACACGACCGCCATATGACCGGCGTATTTCCCAAATCCACGTGGCTGCGGCTGCTCGAAACCGCCGGATTCGCCGCCGAAGTGAAATCGTTCTATCTCGAAACCTGCAAACAGCCCTACGACTTGCTCGTTGGAACCGCGAAATGAGCCGCACCCGGCGCGCACGGTAGCGCAGGCGTCTCGCCTGCATCTTGACCGCAGGGAGCGCCGGTCCTACAACGTGTGCATCCGCCTATTCAGGGATGGTGAGCTCTGGGATGAGCGCGTCGGCGCCCATTCCAGCGATCTCGACCTTCGGGTTGTGCACAAGCTTCTCGATGCGGAAAGACTGTTTCTGGGTCGGTCCCGAGTGCATCTGGAACGCAATCAGGCCGGTCCGCTCGTCTTTGCCCGCAAGATCGAGACATGCCACCCCGAGTTGTCCGTTGATGGCCGTCCAGATCGCTGGCCCCACGGCCAGAATCTCGAAGCGGTTCCATTCGCCGGGTTTTACAGCCTCCTCTGCGCGACCGGTCCAGTCGAGTTTCGCGCGGCCGCCTTGATGGTAGAGCCGTCCCCAGACGTCCTGGCCCATGTCGCCCTGGTAGCCGAACGCATGGCCGGCTTCGTTGAGCTTTCTCGAACGGAACTGGATGCCCGAGTTGGCCGTGTTGGGTTCGAGCTTGACGTCGGCAACGAGGTAGAAATCGCCCACCTCGACGTTTGACCAGAGATAGGTGGTCTCGGGGACCTGCTCGGTGGCCTCGCCGACAATGGCGCCGTCTTCAACCCGCCAGTAATCGTGCGGCGAGGACCAGCCGGTGAGGTCTTGGCCGTTGAAAATCGAGGCGTCTTCTTGGGCATTTCCTCCGAGGCGTTCGGCGATGGTGATGGCCGCCTGCTCGGCTTCGGCACGCACGGCTTCATCGGCAAACTGCTCGAAGATCATGTCGAGCGCGCCCACGTGCGGGATGAGGCCCAATCCGCTGAGCACCTGGCGCTTTTCGTCCGGGGTGGCCGCATTGTCCATCAATACCGCGAGCTGTTCGAGGCGCTGGTCCGGAGGGGTGTCGCTGTCTCGAAGCATCCGGACGGCGCCGCGCAGGGCCAGCACCCGGAGCGTGGCGTCGGAAGACTCGCGCGCCATCTCGATAACGATGGGCAGCGCGTCCGGCGTCGGCCAGTCGCACAGCAGCCGCTCGGCGGTCTGGCGCAGCTCGCCGTCACCCTCGGTGGCCGTGGCATGGACCACCTCGAGGGCAGCCGGGCTTCCGGTCGCGCCCATCAGGCGCAGCAACGCGAACGCGGCGGGGGTTGCATCGTCTTTCGCCTGCTCGAAGGCATCGCAGAAGGCGTCCACGATAGCCGGAGGTATGGCCGAAGCCGCCAGCTCGAGCGTCTCGTTCTCAAGGACTGTCCTGGTGAATGTGTCGTCTCCAATGGTGTACTCGATCTGAAGTCTCTTCACGACGCCCGGCGCGGGATCGCCAAAATGGGCGTTGGAGGCGGTAATGGCCGTTTCGCCTGCCTGCACCAGCGAAATCACCTTCGGAGTGACGTTGGCGGCGACACCGTCGGGCACATCGCCATACAGGGCGCGTTCGATCACGATTTCGGCGCGGCCGAGTCTGCGTTCGCGGTCCACCACGGCGCGCAACGCGCCTTCCGCGCCCCCGAGCTCCTCTTCGGAGTCCGTCTCGCGAAGCATGGCGAGCAATCGCGGCATTTCCGGCACACCGGCGCGATCCCGGAGGGCTCGCAAAGCAATGAGCCGGACTTCGTCGTCGGCATCGCTCTCCGCGGTGTCCATGAGAATTTCGGTCGGGCCGGGCAGACCGCCCCGGCCTATCAGTTCGACGGCTACCCTGCGTTGATGCGCTTCGCCCTCCTCGAGCATGGCCACGAGCATGGCGTCGCCTGCCTCGCCAGGGAAATAGGCGAGAGCGCGTCGCGCGGCGTCCGTCAGCGGAGCGTCGTCGCCGCAGGCAAGCTGTGCGATCAAGTCGAGTGCCGGGGCGTAGGCTATGCGAGTCAGCGCGTTCACGGCAGCGATCCGGATCTCCTCGGCGCCTTCACCGGCCTCGGCCAGCAGGGCTGGTCCGGCCGCATCGCCGCCGCGTTCGGCAAGAGCCTGCATGAGCCGGATTTTCCGCGTATCGGACAGCGCGGGCAATTCTTCAGCGAGGGCGGCCGTCACGAAATCGCCGCCGCCGAGTTCGCGGGCGGTGCGAAGCGCCGCGATAAACAGGGCGTCATCCTCGGTGCGAACGGCCTCGGTCAGCAGGGCAAGACCTGCCTGCGGGCCGCGCACCATGACGGCTCCGCGCAAGGCGGCGGTCCGCACTTCGCGCGCCACATCGGATTCCGCGCGAAGGAGGTCATACAACCCGACGGCTTCTGGGCGCCGCCCTTGCTCGGCGAGGCGTTCGGCACAACGCAGGATTCCTTCGCAGATGGCGTGGCGATTCTCCGGCGCGGCATGGGCGAGGGCGGCCGTGAGCGCCTCGCTTGCTTCGGCCGTTGCAATGGTCCCGAGGGCACGCGCGGCTTCCTGGGCGACCAGAGGCTCACTGTCCGACATCGCGGCGATCAACGCGGGCACACACTCGGTATCCCCACGATTCGCCAGCGAATTCATGATGCCCACCTTGATATCGCCGCTGGCCTGGGCCAACGCGTTGCGCAACGCCGCGCCCGCCTCGGGAAAGGGCATCGGCTCGAGGACGTATCGCGCCATGTGCGACATCTCGGCGTCGAGCAGCAGCGGTTCCAGAACGGGAACGGCCTCGGGACCGCCATGAATTGACAACGCAATGCACGCGTTTTGCTTTTCTTCGAGACCCGCATCGGACTGCAGAACGGCAAGCGGGCCGGCATCCTGCGCCAGCACCGGCACGACAGCGGCAAACAGCACCACGGCAGCCCATACAAGTCTTGGCATATGTTCTCGCATCATCGAATGTGCTCCTTCCAATGCGCGTCAGACCACCCACGGTTCGCGCTGGGCGCGCGAACGCAGGCGGTTGGCTTCGTCGTCGTTGATAAACTCTTCGGCTACCGGGTCGTACTCGAGATCGCGTTCAAGCCACATACAGATATTGGCCGCGTGCACCGTGCTCATCGAGTAGTGCATGACCTCCTCATCCGCAACCGGTTTCTCGCGCGACTTCACGCAATCGAGGAAATTGCGCATATGATCGAGCGCGCGGCCGGTACGGGCGACGTATTCGCCCACCACCTCGTCAAACTGCTGCAGCAGTTCGGGTGGCGAGACATCGGGCGCCGCATAGCCGTCGGCCGCCGCGGCCGAGCCGTGCTCGCCGATAAACAGTTCGCCGCACGAGCCGTGCCAGTACTTGTCGCCGCGCGACAGAATCATCTTCTGCCCGGTGGCGAACTCGCACACCATCCCGTCGCCGGAATCGTTGTCGACGTAGTTGTACTTGACGGGCGAGGTGCGGCCGAGGTCAAGCCCCGCCTGGGCCTGCGCAAACGTGTGTGCGCCCCACTCGCCGATGCAGCTTGTGTGGAAATCGTAATCGTCGCGCCAGCCGCCACGGGCATAGGTTTCGTTGTAGGGCCGCCAGGGACACGGCCCCAGCCAGATGTCCCAGTCCATTTCGTCTTGTGGCGGTTCTTCCTGCGCTTCTTTCCATTGGCGGGGCATCTTGGCCGAGTCCCACGGAGCGATGTGCGCGTAAGCCGTATCGACCTTCCCCAACCGGCCCGTGCGAGCCATCTCGATGGCGAACACGTGGTTGGGTTCGCTCAGGCGCTGGGTGCAGGTCTGGTACACGCGCCCATACCGCTGCGCGGTCTCGACAACGGTCCGCCCCTCGGCGATGGTCATGCTCGAGGGTTTCTCGGTAAACACGTCTTTGCCTTCGCGCATGGCGCGAATCGACGCCTGGCCGTGCCAGCGGTCGCCCGTGGCAATCAACATCGCGTCGATATCCGGCCGCGACGGCAAAAACTCGCGCAGATCCCGGTACATCGCACAATCCGTGTTGCCGTAATACTCGTCAATGAACTTCTTGACGCCCTCGCGCTGGCTTAGTTGAATATCGCAAATGGCGACGATCTGCACATCCTGGTGCTGGATCATCCAGCGGAGATTGTGAAATCCGCGGCCCCGAATGCCGATGCATCCCACGACGATGCGTTCCGAAGGGGGTACGGCGCCCTCGCGCCCCAATGCCGACGCGGGGATGATGTACGGCGCGGCCACCGCCGCGGCCGCCCGCGATA
>SLSB01000247.1 GCA_007130675.1 Candidatus Hydrogenedentota bacterium
ACCCTTCACGCCCGATGACCTTCGCCGCAAACTGGCCAAGGTCGGTGTCGAAGTGAATTAAGACTCCCCTTCTCTCTGATGGAGTGCGGCCCCATTCAGTAAGCCGTGCGCGGCTCACCTTATGTGCCTGACACTCGTCATATCAAAAGCCGCGAGGCATTCCTTTCCGAATGCCCCGCGGTTTCCGTGACCTTGTTGCTTACGGGCTAGATATCGTAATACAAGTAGAACTCGTAGGGGTGCGGACGCAGGGCGACCTGCTCGGCCTCGCGGGTCCGCTTGTAGCTCAGCCAGGTTTCGACCACGTCTTTGGTGAATACGTCGCCCTTTAACAGGAACTCATGGTCGGCCTCCAGCGCATTCAGGGCTTCTTCCAGGCTGCCGGGTGTCTGCGGCACCAAGGCCTTCTCCTCGGGCGGAAGATCGTAGAGATCCTTATCAAGCGGTTCGCCAGGGTCGATCTTGTTCTGGATGCCGTCGAGTCCCGCCATCAGCATCGCGGTAAACGCCAGATACGGGTTGCACGACGGATCGGGCACGCGAAACTCGACGCGCTTGGCTTTCGGGCTCGGCGAGTACATGGGAATGCGGATGCACGCGCTGCGGTTGCGGCTCGAATACGCCAGGTTGACCGGCGCTTCGTAACCGGGAACCAGCCGCTTATACGAGTTGGTCGTCGGATTGGTCAGGGCCACCAGCGCCCGGGCATGCTTGAGCAACCCGCCGATGTACCACAACGCTTCCTGGCTGATACCCGCATACTTGTTGCCCGCAAACAGCGGCTTGCCGTCTTTCCACAGGCTCATGTGCGTATGCATGCCCGAGCCGTTGTCGCTGTACAACGGCTTGGGCATGAAGGTTACGGTTTTGCCCGCCGCTCGAGCCGTGTTCTTGACGATGTACTTGTACATAGTCATTTTGTCGGCCATGGCGGCAAGCGTGTCGAACCGCAAATCGATCTCGGCCTGGCCGGCGGTCGCCACTTCGTGGTGGTGGCACTCGACGTCGAGACCGCACTCGATCATGGTGGCGACCATCTGGCTGCGCAAATTGGACTGCGAGTCCGCCGGAGGAACGGGGAAATACCCTTCCTTGTGGCGGAGTTTATGGCCCAGGTTCGGCATTTCGTCCACGCCACTGTTCCAGATGCCTTCCGAACTGTCGACCTCGAAAAACGACATGTGCGAGTTCGAATCGAAGCGAATGCTGTCGAAGATGAAGAACTCGGCCTCTGGACCGACATAGGCCGTATCGGCGATCCCGGTCGAGATCATGTACGCTTCGGCCTTTTGCGCGATGCACCGCGGGCACCTCGAATACCGCTCTTTGGTGATCGGATCGAGGATGTTGCAGTAGAGAATCAACGAGGGGATTTCGGCGAACGGGTCAAGATTTGCCGTCGTCGGGTCGGGCATGACCAACATATCGCTTTCGTTAATGGCCTGCCAACCGCGGATGCTCGAACCGTCAAACCCAAGGCCTTCTTCAAACGTGTCTTCGTTCAACTCCGATGCAGGAATGTGGAAATGCTGCATCAGCCCTGGGAAGTCCATAAACCGCATGTCAATGAACTGCACATTCTCCTTCTTAACCAACTCGATGACGTCTTTGGGGCTGTAATCCTTAATCATGGTGTCCTCCGTTGCAAATTCCTCGAAACTTCCTCAACCTGATGGCCGCAAGCGGCTGGCTGAGCACGTCCCGGGATTGCTGAGGACGGCGCGCCCGCGGCCAGACTATCCAATCGCTATTTCGCCCGTTTCGCCGGTGCGAATGCGAACAGCTTCTTCGACAGAAGACACAAAGATCTTCCCGTCGCCAATTCTGCCGGTGGAAGCGGCCTTGACGATCGCGTCGATGACCGCCTCGAGCTTGTCGTCGCTGATGACGATCTCGAGCTTCACCTTCGGGAGAAACTCGACCACGTATTCGGCGCCGCGATACAGCTCTTTGTGACCCTTCTGCCGGCCGAAACCCTTCACCTCCGAGACAGTCAGCCCCTGGATGCCAATGCCCGAGAGCGCTTCTTTGACTTCCTCGAGTTTGAACGGTTTGATAACGGCTTCAACTTTCTTCACTGCTATTCCCTTTCCATCGTCTGCCTCGAGACTTGGTTACGCCTGCCATTCAACCGAATCGGAGATAGGGTAACCTACCCGGCCGGGAAAAGGAAGCAGCACCCGCGTACAGGTCTTCAGGCATACAAAAGCAACCCGTGTGCCAAATTCCCGATCCAAGCACATCTCCCCGCAATTGCGCCCATTATCGAGGGTTTACACGTCGATCCGCCCAAGAACCAATCTGGATTCGCGCGCCAAAACCTACATGCGCGTAAGGATTGGAAGCAAAAAGCGACAAAAATGTAGGACATGCCCCGCATTCTGTTATCTATCGGGGCTGTGGACCCGCGGGTACGCGATGCGTACGGTGTCGCCCGGTCCAAGATCGAGATAGTCGAACGTTTCGCCAATGCTCAGCACCGAGCTGTCAACGACATCGATACGCAGCGGGGTTCCGGGAATGGTGCCCGCCACGCGCGTCTCGCCGCCCTCTGCGCCCACGATGCGCTTGCCGTCAAAAAAACGGGTGGAATGGCCCCGTCGGACGGTCTTCGCGTATTCATGCGTGATCTCGCTGAAGACCGTGGCCGCATTCGGAATGGCACTTACGCGGCCGGTTCCAAGCGAAAGCGTGCTGGCCTGCAGGAAAAGTTTCGCGCCCTCGACGCGGCTTACGTGGTAGGCAGTGGTGCGTGAGTAGGCTGGATTAGAGAAGACCGCGGCCAGACCTTCGAGTCCGTCGGGAATGCCGGCATCGAGAAGCACCGCGCGCCCCTCCACGTCAACGGCCACAACCGAGGCCTCGAAAGCTCCGGGACCGGCACAAACAACGGTGTCGCCCACACTCAAGTGCGCACAACCGATCGTCTCGATGTTGCGGATCCCGGTTGCATCAGCCTCGATGTGTAGAAAATCGCCGGCGAACCGAACGGTTCCGTACGGCGAATCGAAGGTGCTCTCCCCCGCCGCCACCATGTCGCGCATGCCGTCTGCCCGCATCATCTCAACCGCTTCCCCGGCAAGACGGCGCACCGATTGCAAGCGCGGGACAGGCGGCTCGGCGCCGTCCGGCAAGGCGCCAAAACTGAGGGCGCACAGTCCCCCGAAATAGGCACTGCCTTCCGCGATTCGAAATGTGAGCGTGTGTCTTCCCGGTGAGGTATCGACCGAACCCAGCGGAATGGCGACGGGACCGCGCACCGCCGCGTCCGTAAGCGATATGGGCGGCCCCACAGGTTGGCCATCCCATTCGAAGATAACCGAGCCGTAACTCGGGGCCTTAATGCAGTGCGCCACGAGCTCCGGCGGTGTTCCGGGCGCAATATCAAGCTCGAACTCCATCAGATCGCCGGGCTGTGAGCCCGTCAGCACGATCGCGCTCAATCCGGGGAGGGGCTTGGCCTCGGCGGTCTCGCGCACAATGCGTGCCGCCAATTCGTGGAAGTCAAAGTCGTAGGCCAAGGCATCGTGAAGATACGGCTCGTATACCGCAATGAACGTGCTCTTCAAGGGCGTGTCGTCTGCGGTCTTGCGCCGGGCAAGCACATAGCTCGACAGCGGCATATGGGGATAGAGCCCGGGCGCGGACGCGAACACCGCATCCGCCGCATCTCCGGCGAGATGCATGCGCAACGTGGTCGGCACGGCCCCGTCGATGTTCCAGGCGCCGCCCCACACCGGCTGCGGCATTCCCGTCCGAACGTCGAAGAAGAACCCATAGCCGTTTCCGGGGGGCGGATTCCAGTAGGGCTGCCCCGGATACCCGATGATATCCCCGTCCATGCCGATCTTCTGGCCCCATTCATACCCTTCGGCAAGACTTCCTTCGCGCGGCTCAAGACCTTCCACCCCAAACGGTTCGAGGGCCGTGCCGATGCTGCCGAAGCCGAAATCATGGGTCCTGCCGCCTTCGACACGGAACATGTCGACAAGATAGCCGCCTTCGGCCATCAGTGCGACGGTGCGGCGGTATTCGGTGACGTTCGAGGCCGCATAACTGAGCTCGCTGGTGGCCTCGACAACCTTCGCACCGGGCAAATCAGCGAAAAAGAGCAGGCTTCCGCCCGTGCCCGGCTCTTCAAACTGGTTGGTTTCGTCAACGGTCACGAGACAATGACTCACCGTGCTCGATGCCCAGCCGCAGTGCACGTGGGTGCTGCCGAG
>SLSB01000474.1 GCA_007130675.1 Candidatus Hydrogenedentota bacterium
AATGTCCACAACGTCCACCCGGCTTGCCCGAATTGCCTATGGTGCAGGCCACGGGGTACACTGCCGGGTACAAAACTTGGAGAAAGATCTGCGGATTATGATCAATTTCTTGGGTAAAGTCCTGGATGCATTCGAATCGCTGGGGATTCGCACGCAGAAGCTCCGCTGGAAGTTGTATCAGTGGGAGAAGAGGCGTGAGATAGCGCGCGAGCGCGGCTCGAGCTTGCCGACCCGTCTGCAATGGATGAAGTATCCGCACAAGTTCTGTTTGAAATGCAATGCGCTGAACGATCGCGAGGCGCGGCGCTGCGAGAAGTGCGGGGCGCGGCTTCCTTCGGCGCTGGGCTACAAACTGTTCCGTCTTTTGGGCGTGGTCGCTCCGCAAGGCGGCGCCCCGACCGTAACCATCTTCATGGTATTCATGGGCGCGTTGTTTGGGCTAAGCGTCCTCATCCAGGGAGCGTCAGCCCTGATGGGGCCCAGCTTCGAGACGCTGCTGCGGTTTGGCGGCTGGATGCCCCTCATGATGATAGACCCGATGCAGTACTGGCGCGTACTGGGTTTTGGGCTGTATCACTCGGGGATCATTCACATCGGATTCAACCTGTTCGCGCTCAGCCAGATCGGCCCGCTCATGGAGAATCAGATTGGCCGCGCCCGCATGCTGGTGCTGATCACCGTCTGCCAGCTCACGGCCGCGGCGGGATCCTATTTCTGGTACGCGGGGGTTCTCGGCATGCCGCAAGTGCCCACGCTCGGGGCTTCGGGGTGGGTCTTCGGGCTGATCGGCTTCGGGATCGCCTATTTCCACATGGCCGGGCCGTCCATGCACATGTACCGCGATGTACTCGTCCGGTGGGTGGTCTATATCCTGATCTTCGGCCTCATCGTGCCGCGGGTAAACAATGCCGCGCATATCGGGGGGCTGATGGGCGGAATCCTCCTCGGCCTTTTGCCGGAGGCGCATCTCCGCAGGAACCAGGCGCTGGCGTTGTTCTGGACCGCCGGGTTCTGGGTCTGTCTGGCGCTCTGGCTCATCACGGGCGCGTTTCTCGCGCACTCGATCGTCTTCAATCCCCTCGGGGGAGGCTCGTGAGCAGTCTGCCCTTTCAAGGAGAAACGTAATGCACTCACTCGGCGTTGGCGTCATCGGCACGGGCACGTGGGGCTCGGTCCACGCGCGAACCTATGACTCGGTAGACCGCGTCAATGTGGCCGCCGTGGCGGACCTCGACCCCGAACGCGCCCAAACCCTCGCCGCCGACTATGGCGCAACAGCCTACACGGATTACCGCGAGCTCCTGGCCGATGACGCTGTCGAGGCGGTATCCATCGTGACGCCTGATTTCGCGCACGCCGAGATTGCCCTCGCCGCGGCCGAAGCAGGCAAGCACATCCTCTGCGAGAAACCGCTCGCCATGACGGTCGAAGAATGCGAGGCCATCATCGCCGCCGCGGCCAAGGCCCGCGTCCATCTCATGGTCGATTTTCACGCGCGGTGGAGTCCGCCGTTTTTCAAGGCGCGCCAGGCCATCGAAAAGGGCGAGATCGGCGTCCCCCAACACGCATATTACCGGCTCAGCGATCGCATCTATGTCCCGGCCGAGATGTTGAAATGGGCGGGCCAGACGACCGTCATGTGGTTCATCGGCACCCACTCGATTGACACGCTGCGCTGGCTGCTCGACGACGAAGTCGCGCGCGTGTATGCGGTCGCGCGGTCCAACGTGCTCGAGAACATGGGCATTCCGACGCCGGACTATTACCAGGCCACCCTGCATTTTCGCTCGGGCGCGACGGCGCAACTCGAAAACTCGTGGATTTTGCCGAATTCGAATCCCAATCTTATCGATCTCAAGTGCGAGATCGTAGGCGCCAAGGGCGCCATCTACATGGACCCCTCGCACAACCGCACCCTCGAGAAATACACCGAGACCGAGGCGACCTATCCCGATATTCTGGTGATGCCCACGGTCTACGGCCGCCAGATGGGGTTCGCGGCCGAGAGCATCCGCCACTTCGCCGAGTGCTGCCGCGATGGCGGCGAGCTGCTCGTGACCGGGCGCGACGGACTCGAGGTGACGAAGGTCATTTGCGCCATCGAGGAATCCGTGCGGACAGGGCAGGCCGTAAACGTCGACTGAACAGAGGCATTCTCCGGACAAAACCGGAAGGAGCAAGACAATGGAATACAGACGGTTTGGGAATACGGGGATGAACGTATCGCGGTTGAGCCTGGGCGCGATGACCTTCGGGCGCGGTCTCGACCGCGGGGAATCCGCCCGGGTGGTCGATGACGCCCTCGATAACGGCATAAACTTCATCGATACCGCCGACAGCTATTTCGACAGCGAGGAGATTCTGGGCGAGATCCTCACGCCAGACAAACGCGAGCGCGTGTTCCTGGCGACAAAGGTCTACCGCCAGTTCTGTCGCGACGGCAAGGCCGCCCGCAACAGCCGCGTCAACATTTTGAATTCGCTCGAGCGGAGCCTGCGGCTTCTCAACACCGATTATGTCGACCTCTACCAGCTTCATCATCCCGATCCCGACACACCGATTCAGGAGACGCTCGAAACGCTGGATACCATTGTGAAGCAGGGCAAGGCACGGTACGTGGGCGTCTCGAATCATTATGCCTGGCAGATGGCGCACATGCTCGGCGAGGCCAAGGCGCGCGGATACGAGCCCATCGTGTCGTATCAGGCGAATTACAGCATCCTTGACCGGCAGCTCGAGTTCGAGGCCATCGAGTTTCTGCGCAAATTCAACATCGCGCTCATGTGTTACAGCCCGTTGTCCAGCGGCGTCCTCACCGGGAAATACCACACCGGGCAAGGCATCCCCGAAGGGTCGCGGGCAACGGTCATAAAATACATCGAACCCTACATCAACGATGACACCGTCGGCAGGATCGTCGAAGAATTGAAGCCTATCGCCGCCGAACAAGGCCTTCAACTCAACCAGCTTGCCATCCTGTGGCTGCTGGCGAAGCCCGAGGCCACCACGATCATTCTGGGCGGGTCGCGCCCCGAGCATTTCTCGCAGATCTACGAGATCATGGACCGCACCCTCCCCAGCGAGGTCGTCGAACGCATCGACGCCCTATCCGAAGCGCGGATCTATTGCCAATATCTCAATCAGGGCCACCGGACGGCGCCCGCGCTCAACCCCTGGGCGTGAAAAATGCAGGCGAGACGCCTGCGCTACAACGGCCGGGAACGGAGCGCGGGTCTTCTTGTAGGACCGGCGCCCTCGGCGGCCGGTCGTGCGCCCCCGGCGGTCATCTTGCACGGGGCTTGCCCCCGCGCGGGCCCGTGCCCACCGTAAGCCCGCGTGGTCAAGCCGGGATCGCCGACCCCGATCTGCACGTACAGAAGGACACTTTTAGGGGAGACCTTTCTTCTTTCACTTTCTTGGCGCCTTCGGCGCGCAAACATACCAAGCCTCAAGCTGAAGGTGACGCCGAGGGGGAGGGCCGAGTCCAAAGAGGTGCGCCTCTCATCGTCATTCCTGCGCAAGCAGGAATCCAGAAGGCATGCGGGAGGTAGATCAAGAACCAGACTGGCCCCCTGCTTTCGCAGGGGTGACGGAAGGGGGCATCATGTTTCCGAAGCGCCTTCGGCGCTGAAGAAGACGTCTGCGTATTCGAGAATGACACTTTACCCCATGTCTTTCGTGTCTCCCCAAGCGGCAAGAGCCATCAAGAACCGCTTGAGCCAATGCGCTACAGAATCAAGCGCTGGTCATACTGAAAAATCAACGCGACATCAACCGGGTCGGCGAATCACGCGTCCTTGCGTGCGGATTTCGGGCCGAGCGCCAGCTCGGCATTTTGCGTTTTGATCTGTGAGCTCCGTCCGTGCCGAGCTGGCGCTCGGCGATCCCGGGGAAGAAAGCGCGCTCCGCTGCGGCTTGGTCAGGAGACCGGCCACAGCGGAGGATGGAGAAATTCTCTGCCACGTGACGATTGCGCGGCAGAAACCGTCGGGATGGCTCGAGAACGCACGTTACCCCGCGCGCAGGGGATCGCGTATCGTAATCGTCCACGACAAAAACTCGCGCGCGACCGGCAGGTCACCAACCAATGCTGGCGAGACACCTGCGACACCGCTGTGGCATGGTCTCCTGACTGACCGTTTCGAGAGGAGACTTCCGGTCGTGGTAGAAATATGTTCTTGACGCTCCACTTTGGAACAATATGGCTCCTGT
>SLSB01000345.1 GCA_007130675.1 Candidatus Hydrogenedentota bacterium
GGCCAGATTCTCAAGATAATGGGGGTCGGATTAGGGACTGCTCTGTCGTCCCTACCGGGACTCAGCTTCGTGTATGGACGCGAAATCCCCGGGTTGCCACCCGGGGCTAATCTCTCTCGTGCCTGCGGAACTTTCAACTCAAGAAAAACAAGAGCGTAACGGCAGGGGAACTTTACAAAAGGCACTTCTCACGTCGTCCATCGCCACAGCGGGGTGTCTTCGTAGCATGGCCGTCTCGGCCATGATCCGGCCAAGGGCGACAGGCTCGTGCTGCGAGCGCCGAAAACCCGGAACAGGATGGAGACCGGCGGTCGGGAGATCGTGCCGCAGCGAGTGATTGCACATCACGAGCGGGGGTGAAAATCTTTGTGGGCGCGGCTCAGGCGGTCCACGCTGACGTGTGTGTAGATCTGGGTCGTTGCCACGTCGGCATGCCCGAGCATCTCCTGGACCGCCCGCAGATCGGCGCCGTGGTCGAGCAGGTGGGTCGCGAACGAGTGCCGGAGCATGTGGGGCGTCACGTTTTGCTGAATGTTCGCGGCCTGGGCGGCGCGCTTTACCACCACCCACACGCTCGAGCGGCTCATCCGGCGGCCGCGCGACGAGAGAAACAGCGTGTCGTCGAGCACTTTGCCTTCCGCGCGCACGGGCAGGTAGGCCCGTATACGGCCGATGGCGCGGCTGCCCAGCGGGACAAGGCGCATCTTCGAGCCTTTGCCGCGTACGCGCACCACCGACTCTTCGAGCGACACCTCGCGCAAAGGAAGCTGGGCGAGTTCGGAAATGCGGAGTCCACACGCATAGAACAACTCGAGGATGGCGGCATCGCGCACGCCGTGTTTACGCGACACATCCGGGGCGTCGAGCAGCCGTTCCACCTCGAGCGCCGACAACACATGCGGCAATGCCCGGATAAGCCGGGGCGAATCCATCCCTTCGGCGGGGTCGCGGTCCGCGAGGCGTTCGTCGCGCAGAAACCGGTGAAACCGCCGTATCGCGCTGAGGTGCCGCGCCGCCGAGCGCGCGCTGAGACCCTCTTTTCGCAGGCTGATGAGATGGCTTAACACATGATCGCGGGTAATAGCGTTCGGCTCGGTGATGCCGGCCTCCTCGAGGTAGGCGGTATACACCCCGAGATCGTGGGCATACGCCTCGAGCGACTTGTCGGCAAGACCCGATTCAAAGACAGACGCCTCGAGGAACTGGTCCAGCAGGCGGCCGAGGTGTCCCGAAGCTGTCATCGCGTCTCCGTTCTCGCGCCATGGTGTCGCATCCCGAGGGGAAACGCAAGCGGTGCTAGTTCGTCTCGAGGTCGTCGACCGATTTGATCACCCGCGTGATCACGCCGTATTCGATGGCTTCTTCGGCATTCATCCAGAAATTGCGGTCGCTGTCTTCGTAGACTTTTTCGTACGCCTGGCCGGTTTCTTCGGCGATCATGCGGTTCAGGCGCTCGCGCACCTTCATGATCTGCTGCGCTTCAATGCGGATGTCCTTGAGATGGCCGCCGACGCCCCCGCTGGGCTGATGGAGCAGAAACCGCGTGTGCGGCAGGGCGAGCCGGTTCTTTTTGTCTGCGCCAAAAAGGATGGGCACCGCAATACTCGCCACCCAGCCCGCGCCAATCGCGATAATGTCCGACTTGATGAAATGCATGATATCGTGAATGGCCATGCCCGCATCGACATGCCCCCCGGGAGACGTGATGATGACGCGGATGGGGTCGTGCGAGTCCGCATCGAGGATCAGCAACTCCGAGATCACCCGCTCGGTAAGATCCTCATCGACCGGGCCCGATACGAGAATGGTGCGTGTCTTGAGTAGTTTAGCCGCCCATGGGTCGAACGGTTGTTTTTCGGTGGATTCATCATTACACGGCATGGAAAGCCCTCGCTATGGTTGTTGTTCAAGCCGGTATTGTGCCATTGCGCAGGAAACGACTTCAAATGGCCCAGCGGTTCTTGCCCCGCGTAACCCTTGGAAACCGCGAAGATAAAACCGCAGCAATCACAGGAGCCCGCTACGGGAGCGTGACGGACACGACGCGGAATCCCAGGCTGCGGTCGAAGTAGGTCGGCGCGCTCCACACGCGATGGGTGGAGCGGCAGTTCCAGTCGCCGTCATCCCAACTGCCGCCGCGCACGACCCGGAACGAGCCCGGGGTGGTATTGACCGGATCCTCGACCGGGCTCCGGGCGTAAAACTCCTCGTCATACCAGTCCAGGCACCACTCCCACACGTTTCCATGCATATCGTGGAGGCCCCAGATATTCGCCCGTTTCTCGCCGACGGGCTGAGTCGAGTTGCCGCTGTTGTCCCGGTACCAGGCGAACCTGTCGAGCCGGTCGGGGGCGTCGCCGAAATAGTAGGCGGTTTCGGTTCCCGCACGGCACGCATACTCCCATTCCGCTTCGGTCGGCAGGCGGAACTCATATCCAACAATCTCGCTGAGTCTGCCCATAAACTCCTGCGAATCGTTCCACGACACGTTCTCGACCGGATGGTCCATGCCTTGGAAAGAAGACGGGTTGGTTCCCATCACCGCCTGCCATTGGGCTTGGGTGACCTCGTGCCGGCCCATCCAGAATCCTTGTGTGATGCGGACACGATGCACCGGCCGCTCGTTGCTTCTGCCGTCCTCGCTGCCCATCATGAACTCGCCTTCGGGAATCCACACGAGTTCCATCGCGACCCCGTCGCCGAGATCCACCGTGCGCGTGTCGAACGGACGCCCGGAAAACGGGCCCAACGTGGCGCATGACATCGTCAACACCGCCAAAACACCAACATATAGACAGTGTTTCACTGCATTCCTCCTTGCCAAGATTGGCTGACCGCCGGTCTTTGCCGCGGATGGTCGGATCTCGGGGCGCGCATGCGCGCGCACCCGCGCTTCTGCACGTACCATAGCAGAATCCCGCGACCGGCTCCAGAACCCGACGCGATGTATCGAGGCTGATCCCGCAGTCCTGGGCTGTGTTTTCTTCGCAACCCACGTCTGCGCGTTAAGCCAGCGGCGCGTATTGCGGAATCTTGAGCAATTCGCCGTCGTTCAACGCGGACTGGTGCGCCACAATGCCGCACACGGTCATGTTGAGCGACCACGATATGTCGACGAGGGGCGTACGATCCTCGAGGAGGGCCGTGACAAACTCCTCGGTGAGATAGCCATGCGAGCCACCGTGGCCCCCCGGCCGTACGTTGGGCGGCAATGGCGGTTTCGTCAGGACCAGGCCCGACACGTCCTCGACGCCTTGATACTTTGTGCCGGTCATCGAACCCAGCCGGCCGCGGACGCGTCCGACCTCACCATGATATCCCGGGGTGTCCTTGCTCATCAGCATGCGCGACATGCCGCCGCCGGTCGTCCGCATAAGGGCGATCTCGGTGCCGAAGGGGTTGCGGTAACGGTTGCTTCCAGGCTGAAGATAATACAGGTTGCTGGGCATGCCCATGCACGAGACTTCGGTGAAACTCTCGCCCGACACCCCAACGAGATAGCCGGTCGAATGGGTGGGATACCACAGCGGCGGGCTCCCGATGCGCCAGCCCTTGTACGAATCGATGGGCACCGGCGAATAGTGGTAGTACTCGCCTTCGGAATAGACGATTTGGCCCAGCTTGCCGGCGTTGAAGCAGGTGCGCATGGCGTAGCAGTCGTCGCGGTATACCGACGTCTCGAACATCATGTACTGCAGCCCCGTGCGCTTGACGGTCTCGTAGAGTTCGTCGGCTTCCTCGAGCGAACCGTAGCTGGTCGGCACGGCACAGCCCACGTGCTTGCCGTGTTCGAGCGCGAGGATCGCATGCCGCGCGTGGCCCGGCGCGTCCGTCGCCAGAAAGACGGCCTCGATGGTGACATCCTTCACCAGTTCTTCGAGCGAGGGATACGTCGTTTCGCAGCGGCACGCCCGCGCCAAATCCGCGCACCGGTCGGGAAACAGATCGCTGACGGCGGCCACTTCGACGTTGGGGTGGTATTGAAAACCGAATGTCGCGCCGAACCGGCACACGCCATGCCCTACGATGCCCACGCGGATCTTGCGGTCCGACACCGGCTGCCAGACGGCATCTTCCTGTATTCGGGTCTCGGTTTCGTCGAATCCCTGAATGGTTTCTTCCTGTGCCGCGGCCGCCACCCGGCCGAGACCCGCCATTCCAGCCGCCAGCGGCACCTGCTTGAGAAACCCGCGTCGTGAACTGCGCATA
>SLSB01000331.1 GCA_007130675.1 Candidatus Hydrogenedentota bacterium
GTGGGTCAAGACGGCGAGGCTATGTGGGTTGCTGTTCGTTGTGGTATGGGTGATACCCGCGTGCACGCATCGATACAGAGAGCCGGACGTGCGCCGCACGAAGACCATCGATCTCGGCGGCGGTGTGAGCATGGACTTGGTATGGATTCCGCCGGGCGAGTTCATGATGGGGAGCCCCGAGAGTGAAGAGGGCCGCTGGGATGGCGAGGGTCCTCAACGCCGCATTCGCATCGCGCAGGGATTTTGGATGGGCAAGTACGAGGTAACGCAGGCGCAATGGCAGGCGGTGATGGGGAGCAATCCGAGCCACTTTCAGGGAGACGGCCGGTTGCCGGTCGAGCAGGTATCGTGGAATGACTGCCAGGAGTTTGTGGAGAAGCTGAGTCAAGAGGCAGGTGGAACGTTTCGATTGCCGACGGAGGCGGAATGGGAGTACGCGTGCCGGGCGGGTGCGGCGACACCGTTTCACTTTGGGGAGACGATTTCGCCAGACCAGGCGAATTGTTTCAACACTCACCTGTATAACGTGCGGACGGGCGAGTACGAGGGGAAGACAATGCCCGTGGGCAGCTTTCCCGCGAACGCGTGGGGGCTGCATGACATGCATGGCAACGTCTGGGAGTGGTGCGAGGACGACTGGCATGACAACTACGACGGCGCTCCTATAGATGGCCGGTTGTTGGCACACGCGCCCGGCGGCTTCTTTCGTGTGATTCGCGGCGGCAGTTGGATGAACGACCCGTTGAACTGCCGGTCGGCGGCTGCGAACTGGCGCATGCGGGAGCAGCGGAGCCTCGACATCGGCTTCCGCGTCGTTTCGCCCCAGGTATAAAATCGCGCCCCTGGGCCGAGTCGAGGATGTCTAAACATCAACGGGCGCAGACCCTGATTGTTCGACCTCGATTGCTTCGCCGTGACCCGTCCTCCCTGGTTCGCAAGTACCTCAAATTCGTTGCCAAATAAACCGGGTCCGCTGAACGTTCGGACTGGCGAAATATGTGCGCTAGGATGCAGTGAGTGTGCCGGTAATCCTAAGTCGCGATGTATCTATATTGCGGGCCTCCAGCGTCTCCTTGATCGTGTTGTAAATGGATTCCGGCAACTCCGGTTCACGGGCAAGCACAAACATAGTGGATTGACGGTTGTCCGTCACAACTGCATATTGGTAGGGCTGGTCTGGTTGCTCATTCGCCTCATCGTCCAGCAACACGATCCAGTAGCTTCCTGCAAACAAACAAGCTGGGAATGGATCAAAACGCACTTCCAGTTTGGAGTTGGTTTCGGGTGTTACCACGGTGGCCGTGCCAGTAATGGTGCGTTTCCTGCCATCGGGCGTGCCCACATAGCCTGTGTTCAGCACGCTTACCGCGCCATCGCCAATGGCTTCATATTCAGCAGTGACCGCCACTAGATTGCGATTGAAAAAAGCCGGGTTGGAGGCGATTTCGTGCCAAAGGCCCTCGTACCGCGACAATTCAACCCAAGGCACGGTTTCTGGTTCCGGCCCAAAACGCCGCATGCACCCACTGAATACAGAAAGCACAACGGCCAGAGACAGAATAACTGCGGTGGCTCTCATCTGGTTCCCCTTTTTTGCAACCTTTCAACAATGCTGATCACATTAGTACAACCAACCCGCCTGACGACGTATTCCCATTGGGCGGGGCACAGAGGGAGAGCAGGCGGAATCACCGGCAATTTGGAAGGGTCTGCTTGAAGCCCATGAATCGGGGGCTACAGGTGCTTCCCGAGCTTAAGGATCCCGCGGGATCAGGGGTGAAACCCGGCGGAGTGAAATGCCGCGTAGTGTGCCTACAATTCTTCTCGCTCGAACTGGTAGACTTTCCGGGAGAACGCCCAAACGCATTTTCTGGGGAGATGTGCAGTGGAGAACAATGGATTCGTGCGTGGCATGCAATGGACAATGGTTGCGGCTCTGTTTCTGGGGGGATGTTTGACAGCCATGGCAATGGAAATCCCAACATCGACGGCGTGGACGGTCCAGTTTGACCCGGAGACCGCAACCCTGACGTTGACTCATCCGGCATCCGGCGCGGTGGTCTCGGGGGAGTTTCGTTTCGACCGCATCACCCAGGATGGTGTCGCCGCGTGGCGGGTGACCGCGCCCCGCGACGGCATCAATACCCGCCTCGCCATCGAGGCGGACGACGGCCAGATTCAGGGCTATGTCAGTTTCGCGGGCACCGGAGACAGGCTCGAAATCTCGCCGATGCACCGCACGCGCCAGAATTATCACGGACATCTCATTTTCGAGGGGCACGTCCAGCTCTCGGCGGACACCTTCGCGTGCCGGACGCGCCCTCCGAAGATGCAGGACGTCGTGCAGTTTGGGTCGGGCGCTGCGGACAGCGCCCTGAACGACTCGCTGTTTGACAGCGAAACAGACACACTCCTGCGTTTCGACGTGGGCGGCAGCGGTCCCCGCATTCGTACGCACGCCAACGGCTTCGACGTGCAATGGGCCACACCGATTCACGTGCCCAGTGAAACGACCGCCGCGGTCGAGCTGGTATCCGATTATTACCGCGACCGCTGGGCGCCGTTCTATACCCCGGTGAATCGCGAGCGGTGTCCAACCCCGCCGACAGGCTGGATGTCGTGGAATGTGTACTTCGACACGGCCGGCGAAGAGGAAAACCTTGCCGAAGCGCGCGTGGCCGCCGAGTACCTCGAGCCGTTTGGCCTCGAGATCTGGCACATCGAATCATGGCAGGACAACTCGCCCAAGCTGCCGGTGCGCGATTTCTCGAACCTCAATCTAAAACCGTTCGAAGAACAGTTTCCCAGCGGCATGAAATGGCTGGCTGACGAAATCCGCAAGCTCGGGTTCGTGCCCGGTATCTGGACGGTCCCTTTCGGGACAGGCAACGCCGAGTTCTACGAGGAACACAAGGAATGGTTTCTGCACCATCCCGACGGCACGCCCATGTCGAACTGGTCGGGCCGGTACCTGCTCGATCCGTCGCAAGAGGCCGTGCGCGCCCATATGGAGGAAATGCACCGGGTCATGGCCGAGGAATGGGGCTACGAATATTTCAAGATCGACGGTATGTCGGGCGCCAACCGGAGCTATTCGGCCCATTTCTACGAAATGCCCGATGTGCGGGCCGCGTTCAAGAATCCCGATATCGAAGCGCCGTTTCAATTATGCGTCGAAGCGCTGCGCCGAGGCATGGGCGGCGACGCCATCTGGCTGGCGTGCCAGGGCCATTTCAGCGGCCCTGAACCCGCCTATGCCGACGCGGGCAGGACCGGCTCGGACATCGTCCATCCCGGCAGACCGCCCGAGTGGCATAACTACCTCAACCAGGCCCGCATCACCCTCAACCAGGTCTTTGTGAACAACATCCTCTGGTGGTGCGACCCGGATACCTTGCTCGTTGGCGAAGCGCCCATCGAAACGGCGCGCCTGGCCACGGCCGTCGTGGCATTGCCCGGACAGATGATGTTTGCGGGCGACAAACTCGCCGAACTCACGCCCGAGCGCATGCGCTTGCTCCAGCAGGCCCTGCCCGTGTGCGACGTGCGGCCCCTCGACCTCTATCCCATCTTCGAGCTGATCCCCGTGTGGAATCTCAAGATCCGGCGGCCGTTTGCCGAGTGGGATGTCGTCTCGCTGTTCAATTTCAACGATTCGCCCGAAACCATCGCGACGGCTATCGAGGCGTTGGGGCTGCCCGCCGGTGCGTATGTCTATTACAACTTCTGGACCGGCCAATGGGGCGAAACCTCGGGCGAATTCGGCTTCGAGCTGCCGCCGCACAGCAACGCCTTGGTGGCCCTCCACCCGAAAGCCGCGCATCCGCAATTTCTCAGCACTGATCGTCACGTGACCCAGGGGGGCACCTGCCTCGAAGCTCTCGCTTGGGATGGAGTCACGACAACACTGTCCGGCGCCACCCAAGCAGTCGGCGGGTTCCCGAGCACCCTCATCTTTCGCGTTTCCGAAGGGTTTTCATTGGCCAGCGTAACCGCCGACGGGGCCGCCGCCACCCACCGCATGAACGGCGCGGGCCTGCTCGAGGTGACGCTGAATGCCGATGTGTCGCAATCGGTTGAGTGGACGATGCAGTTCGAGTGAGCACACAGGGCGGTTTGGAACGCGCCGCGGTCTCGAACCCACGCCACAGCGAAGTGCTCGGCAATCTGTTGGGCGGTTCGTGCGGTTCTGCGTGGCACAGCACCCAA
>SLSB01000625.1 GCA_007130675.1 Candidatus Hydrogenedentota bacterium
CGAGGTCCACGACGCGCACGCAAAACTGCCAATCCACCCCGCCTTGCAGGACTTTGATCAGGACGCGGTTCGTGCCTTCGACGAGGGAGGCGCTGACCCTGTCTTCGTCGACGGTCAGGCCACGCGGCGTGTCGACGGCGTGCAGCTTCTCGCCGTTGACCCAGAACTCGCAGCCGTCGTCGCTGCCTATCAGAAACAAGACCTCGCGTGGTTCCGGCAGAGAAAACTCTGTATACGCGTAGGCGGCCACATGCTCGGATGGTTCAAGCAGTTCATGCAACACGACGACGGCCGGCAGACTTTCGGTCTCAACGGGAATCCAGGTATAGGTTGTGCCCTCGAACTCGACCGGCATTTCGCCCGTGCACCCGGCTTCGTCCAGAAACGACCGGTTGAATGCGGCGCCATCCGGATTCGGGAATGGCCCGATAATCTCCCAATCGGTCAGAAATCCCTGCCGTTGGGCAAGGGATTTTGCGTCGACGCCCATGGCCGCGAGTCTTTCGGCCGCCTGTTCGGTTACGGAGGGAAACGCCGAATGTTCGGCCGCGTGCAGCAGGCGGTTCTTGCTTTCCTCTGCGTCGTGAAGTGCTGCGGCACTCGCGACATAGGCAAGCTGTGCCGCTTCGCGCACGGCGGGCGTCAGGATCACACGGCCCGCGACGGGCTCCTCGCCGAAAAGCTCGAGCCCATCGAGAAAGGCCATCGTCTCGCCGGTCGGGATGTGCCCGAGCGCGGTGAACGCCAGGACGGCATCCTCCTCGGGAAGGCCGCTTTCGAGCAGGTCGATGCAGGCGTCACGCGCGCGCGCGATTTCGCCATCCGCCATCAGGGCTGTGATGCGTTCGCGGGCCAACTCGAGGGCGTGTGGGCGCGTCCACTCCGAACCGGTCTTCGCGACTGCCAACACATCATCGAGGGCAGGTTGTTGCCCCGAAATCACGAGCGCGGTCGCGCGCACTTCCGGTGAATCGCTTGCACGCGCGGCCTCGAGCACATCGGGAAGCGCGGCAGATTCCCGCTCGTACAAAATCCGCAGCACAGCCGCCTGCCGGGGAGGTTCGCTCCGTTCGTAGGCTTGGATCAGTCTTTCGTCCAGCTCGGGCAGTTGCGACGTGACCAGTGCGCGATACGCCTCGGCGCTGACGCCGGGATGAAACAGGTAACCGAGCGCTTGCGCCGGAAACGCTTCCGCGCCGGCCGCCTCGAGGCCGAGCAGCGCTTCGCGGAGATGCGCCGGTTCATTCGAGTACACGGTCACGTTTTCATAAATCGCCGCGGCCTCGGCGTTGTTGCCCGCATTACGCAGATGATAGGCCGCATCGAGCGCCGCGCGCACGTAGTGCACTCGCGCTTCGGAGTCGAGCGCGGGGCGCTGTGGGAACACCCGGTGGGGAGCCACGCCCAGTTTGCCTAGTGCCTGCAGGCACGCGAACACGACGCTACGGTCGCCGCTCGATTGGGCCAGGTCCCTGAGCGCCGAAACCGCCTCGGGGGCGCCGCGATGGCCGAGCGCCGCCGCAAGCCGGATTTGCACGTCGGGCGATGCGGCCTGCAATCCCGCGACCAGCGCCCGCGTGGCCGGTGTGCCGGGCATGCGTTCGAGCGCGATGCGCGCATCTTCCCCGACGGCCGGATCGAGCAAGAGGCTTCCCAGCAACGGAGTTTCGGCGTGCGTCGCCACAAGCCCAAGGCAATGCAACAGCTCGCGCCGCACCTGGTCGTCGCTCGATGCCTGGATGGCCTCGGCCAGCGCCTGGGCGGCTGCCTCGCGCTCCGCGCCGGCTTCGGGCCTTCCAGCGTGGGCGGCAATCGTCTCGATAGCCTTGAGCGCGGCGTGACCCACGGCGGGGTCGCCGGCCTCCGCCAGCTCGGCCAGCGGGGCAATGGCCGGCGCTCCAACAACATGGGCCGACGTCCACGCCTCGGTGCGTACATGGGGACTCGGGTCGGCGATTTGCGCGAGGAAGGTATCAAGCTCGCCAGCCTGAGCCGCGCCAGAAAACATCACGCAAACCGCGCAAACCATGCCACAGAGAAAAAAGTGTGCTCGTTTCATTGCGGATTTCCTTAAATGTGCCACGGACCGCGGCCCGAATTGCCCAGCATACGGTTGGCCTGCTCATCACCGATGAACCGCTCGTTGGCGTGGTCCCACTCGAGGGGACGGCCGAGACGGTACGCGATGTTGGCGATGATGCACAGCTTGGCCACGGTATGCGACGGAGCGATGTCCATGATCGGCTTTTCGCGCGTTTTGATGCACTCGAGCCAATCCTCATGATGCCCCGGACTGCGGTACACCTCCGCCCCGCCTGCGGGAGGCTCGTAGTCATCCACCGCCGTGCCGATGCCGCTGCCATCGCCCCCGCCGACAGTCAGTTGGCCCTTGTCGCCGTAATAGACCGCCCCGAACGGTGCTTCCGTGTCGTCAGGTTTCGTGCCCGGCTGCGACCACACGATCGTAAGCTCGGGATCCTCGAACTCCCAGGTCACTTCCATGGTGGTCGGGCAATCCCAGAGGCCTTCGCGGGGCGGTTCGCCCGTCGCGGTCACGCGCACCGGCCCTTTGTCGTCAATATCGAGGAACCAACTCGTGAGACTCAACACGTGAGCGCCGCGATCACGCACCTGCCCCCCGCCAAAGTCGAGAAACCACCGGAAATTGAAATGGACCCGGTCGGGGTTATAGGGCACCCATCGCGCGGGCCCAAGCCACATGTCCCAGTCGAGATGATCGGGGGCTGGTCCATTATTCGCCGGGTCGCAGCCCACCGGGTTTTCGTAATGCCAGCATTCGACGCGCGACACCTTCCCGATCTCACCGTTGCGCAGATACGCGCAGATCTTCCACGCATTCGGCATCGAACGCCCCTGCGCACCGACCTGCACCACCCGGCCATACCGGCGCGCCGCCTCGACCATGGCCCGGCCTTCCTCGACGGTCACGCTCGAGGGCTTCTCGACGTAGACATCTTTGCCCGCTTCGCACGCCTGCACGGTCATCACCCCATGCCAGTGGTCGGGCGTCGTGATCAGCACAGCGTCGATATCGTTGCGGTCGAGGATGCGCCGGTAATCCCGGTAGGTCTGCGTCTCCGGGCGCGCGCGCTGCATCGCCGTGGCTAGCTGCTCTTCGTCGGCGTCGCAGATCGCCACGACATGATCGCGCAGGCGGCCGAGATGGTGGCGGCCCATCCCCCCCACGCCAAACTGTCCTATGATGATGCGGTCATTGGCCCCCGGACGGCCCGGCGCCGCAAGCACGCCCCGAGGCAATACCATCGGTCCAACCGCCGCCGCGGCCGACGCGGCAGCCGTCCCAAGAAAACCTCTGCGCGTAATGCGTTTTCGATTCATTCGGAATCCTCCAAGAAACGGTTCTGCTGGTCTCGGCGGGCGGGTACGCACCTCACGCGCACAGTCCATGCGCAGGGAAAAACCCGCCACCGGCGATACGCCTCGGTTAAGCCTAGTAAAAAACGCGCCCGCAATCAACATGATGACTGGATTTAACCCGCATCGTGTGAGGGCGGGCTGCCTGCCATCGAGGAATATCCTGTTTGTCCTTGCATAGGAACGGATGGCGGGGCTCCTGGCCCGCCCATGAATAACGGCGGCCAGCAGGGCCGCCTTCCGTATTCTCCGTCTCAGCAATCGCATCGGCGACCCTGCCGCTATTCTGTCTCGTGTTCCCGGAATTGACCGGAGGGCGGATTGCATCCGCCAGCGACTTAGGGGCGGGCTGGAAACCCCGCCCTCCGTTTCGCGCACACTGGGGCCTCGATGGGATGATCGGCGAGGGCGCCGGTCCTACAACATTCACTTGCAGGCGAGACGCCTGCGCTACACATCGACCGGCGAGGGCCGCATACCGTGGATTCGAACGACCGCAGGGGGCGGCGGTCGAGGGTCGGCCGGGAACGGAGGGTGGGGCTCCTGGCCCGCCCATGAGTAACGGCGGCCAGAAGGGCCGCCTTCGTTGTTGTCCTTTTCGGTAATGGTATTCGGCAAACGAGCAATTTGCATTAAGCGCAGGTTCCCGGAATTGACCGGAGGGCGGATTGCATCCGCCAGCGACTTAGGGGCGGGCTGGAAACCCCGCCCTCCGTTTCGCGCACACTGGGGCCTCGATGGGATGACCGCCGAGGGCGCCGGTCCTACAACATTCACTTGCAGGCGAGACGCCTGCGCTACAGCAAGACA
>SLSB01000053.1 GCA_007130675.1 Candidatus Hydrogenedentota bacterium
ACCATAACATCGAGGCCGGGATTGCCGATGACGCCCACGCTGTATTCGGGGCCGGTAAGAAACTCCTGGACCAGCACCGGCCGGCGCGGGAATTCCCGGCGGAGATGTTCGAGGTAGTCGATAAGCTCTTCCTTGTTGTGGACGACCGCGTCCTTGGTGATTCCTTGGCTGCTGTCGCCAAAATTGGGCTTGAGCAGCGCGGGAAACAGCGACGGCAGTGTCGCGGCCTGGTCGTCGGGACTCGAGTAGGTTTCGAGCGGCACGGGGATCTCGAGGGCTTGGGCCAGCGTGCGCACAAGGGCCTTGTTGTAGCACATGCCGAGGCAGGCAGGCGCGCCGCCGGAGTAGGGAATGCCGAACAACTCGAGCACCGCGGGTACGTGAAGCTCTTTGAACGGGTCGTTCATGAACCCTTCGTCGCACAAATTGAACACAAAGTCAGGCCGCTCGCGCCGTAAGAAATCGAGCAGGCCGCCGTGGTCATCCCAGTATGCAAAGTCATAGTCTTTGAGCGCCGCGAGGGCGTCCTCCATTTTGCGGATAGTCTCGATATCTTCGGGGTTGAACTGTCCCTCGCGTTTCACGTCGTCGGGAAGCCGGGGATCTCCAAGCAACACGGTGACATTGCGAAACAAGGGTCCTCTCGGACGCGTGCGCACGCGCGGTTCCGGGGCAGTGGCTACGACAAATATGCGGTACGCCATCATTCCGAGGTCCTGCTGGCGATTGGATCCTGTTGAGGGGGCCGCAACCCTGGTGACGCCGATAAAACCCGCGGTGCGGAGGAACTGCTTAAGTTCCTCGCAGGTGTACAGCCGTTCGGCGTAGAACTGGTCGGCAATCACACCGCGCTCGACGTGCGTGACGACCTCGCGGCTGATCAGGCGCACATTGTCGCTGGCGAGCGCGCGTTCGCGGCACACGAAATGATTCTGATCGACCCACTCCCAGCTTCGCGGTTCGAACTGGGCGCGCATCCAGTCGCCGTCGGCCACATCGAGCAGCACCTTGCCGCCGGGCTTCAGGACGCGCAAGACGGCCCGAAGCACGGCCAGGTCGTCTTCCTCGCGCTCGAAATAACCGAACGAGTTTCCCATGAGAAACACGCAATCGAAGGACGCCTCGGGCAATCGGAATTTTCGCGCGTCGCCTTCACGAAACGTGAGCTTGAGGCCGAGGCGTTCGGCGCGTCGCCGCGCCAGACGCACCAGATAGCGCGAACGGTCGACGCCGGTGACGTGCTGGAATCCGCGCCGCGCCAGTTCGATGCTGTGGCGGCCCTGTCCGCAGCACAGGTCGAGAATGCGGTCTTCCGGTTCGATGCCCGTGGCCGCGATGAGCTGGTCGACGTCTTGGCGCGTATTGGTTTCGTTCTCGACCACATCGCCGTCGGTCTTGAGGTAAAGCGCCTTGAACAGATTGCGCCACCAATCCGCTGGAAGGTGCCGCTCGAGATCCGAAACAGGCCCCAGAGAACGGCTGGGATTTGCGTTGCGTTGCAGTTGATGGTTGCTCATCGTGAGATTCTCCTCCGCATAACGTGACAGTGTCGTTGTAAGTATTGAATGTTTTGCGTTACGGAATATGGGTGCTCGCGGCTTAGGGCGTGAGTGGGGCCGAGACGGCCGCGCGACGTGATTGTGGAGACGGGACGGTACCGCTCGATTCTCGGTGTCCTGTAGGTGCGGTCCTATACCAAGAAAGATCCAATCGGTCGCATTCGCCTATTGTGCGCAAACCCCGCAATGCCCTTCCACGGGGATAAACCTTGTCCCACATGGGGGTCTCCCCTGAGGCAGCAGTGGCGATAAGCCATTGATGAAACTGGACCTGCACATAAACCCGGGATCGGTCCATTTGCGTCTCCTCGCGCGTTTTCGCGCAAACAATAGACGACATTATACACCTGTCCATTTGCTTTGCACGGAATTTTTTACGCAGATATTTAGTATTCAAAAGAAACTAATTGCGTACTAAATGACTGCATATAATTGTCAAAATGTCGGTGACCATGCGTGTTTGTGGTGCCTGTCGGGCAAGGCAGGCGGAGGCGCACGAGCCGCCTGAGTGAATGGCATGCTGGGCGAATAGCGCGGACAAGAAAAGACTCTGGTGAGGCAAGCCGCTGCATTTGATGAGCGCGGCAAGATCATGCACAGTATTGGTGTGGCCAGCAGGAATGCGGAATAGTGGGCCGGAACCGGTTTTTCGGTCGTGCTGCCTTGCCTTGTTCGCGGCGTCTGCCCGGCAGGCGCCTCTCGTCCTGGCGGGTGTGTCTCAAAGGCAGGGTAAAGAAAGGAATCATCGCAATGAAATCATGGGTTGCCGTTGGCATGGTTGTAGCCCTTCTTTGCACTCTTGGAGTTGCACAGAGCTCGGCTTGCACGGTGGGCGTGGTGAGCGGTTCGGTCACACGGGACGGACGGTCCATCATGTGGAAGAACCGCGATAACCGGCCCGTGAGGCAGCAACGCCTGAGCCATTATCCGGCGACCGAGCCGGGCGGTTATGCCTACATCGGCGTGCATACGGTTCGCGGAGGCCCAACCATGGGGTTGAATGAGGCCGGCCTGGCCTCGGGGAACTCGCGTGCCGACGACAAGGGCGGCTATATCCGCAACGGCAGTTTCGGCAACCGCATCTTGGCCACGTGCGCGACCATCGAGGAACTGCATGCCAAGATTGAGCGGCAATTCGAACTGGAGCCCGACCATGAGGACTATCTGTGGCTTTCCGGCTGCTTTCCGTTTATCGATGCCCAGGGCGAGGCCATCGTGTACGAACTGAGCAAGTCGAAGGACGAGGATATCGGCATCTGGTTCAAAGCGTACGACGCGATGAACAGCAGTCGCGAGGCCCAGAACCTGCTCGGGATCGTGCCCCGCGCCAACACGTTTCACAGAAGAGATGACGGCACGGACAATCTGGACTTCACCGACCATTACCAGACCTGCCGGGTCAATGTGCAGGGGTTACGCACTCTCGGCATTCTTGACGCCACCACGCTCATCCAGGGCAGTCCCGACAGAGAGTTCGAGGTTCTTCGGTACAGTCACTACGGCGATTCGCGCGACATCGCCCGGTGGTGGACCTTTTCGGCGATCGTGGTCCAAGGCGTGAAACCGGGCGAGGATCCCGCCCTGACAACGATGTGGACCCTGCTCGGCAAACCCGACTACTGCCTTGCCGTGCCAGCCTGGGTGCGGGTGTCCAACATCCCGGAAGTGCTTGCCGAGGGCGCCATGTGGGACCGGGCCGAATCGCTCTTCGAGAAGGGTGAACGCGACATTACCCACGCAAGCATATTCCCCGCCGAGTCGCATATCTTCGAGATGGTCAACACGGTGCTTTTGCCCCACTGGCGCGAAAACGGTGTGCCGCCCGTCGCCGAGATGGAGCGCGTTCAACATCGCATCGCCAACGACGCCTACAGCCTGCTTGATTGTCTCGATAACCGCCGCAATGACAACATGCCGCCCCAGATTGGCGCAATCCAAGCCGATATTGGAGGGGTGTCAACCACGTTTTCGGTAGAAGCCAGCGACCCTGACGGCGAAATTGTCTCGTATGCGTGGGATTTCGGCGACGGCACGGTCTCCGAGGAAACATCGCCTCGGCACGATTATTCGCAAGCCGGCACCTACCTGATCTCATGCACGGTGACGGATAACGATGACGTCTCGATTACAAGCTGGCGCTACATAACAGTCGGCGACGCGGGCACATAGGGAGTGGGGGCGAACCGCGAATGAACGCAAATGGCCGCTTTTTGCAGAAGGCATATATCGTCGACCTGGTTTGCTATGACCAAATCATTCTTGAAATCAAGGCGATAAAGGCTATCACGAATCTCGAAGAAGCCCAATTGCTAAACTATCTGAAAGCCGCCCAGTTGCCTGTCGGCGTCATTATCAATTTTGGTGCGCCTCAACTCGAATGGAAGCGCTATGCCAACACGCGGGGACTCCGCTGAATTTCGCAAAGGCAAGAGTTTTCGCGTCTATTTGCGTGTATTCGCGGTTTGTTCCTCCGGGCTTGCTAGAGGCGAATCTTTCAGGCAAAGGAGGAACCGCGAATGAACGCCAATGGACGCGAATTACTTTTGAAGGAAGAGGTTAGCGGATTATGGACGGGAGGCACCCGGCAAAACTGACTTAACGGCGATCGATCTGCACAAAGGAGATCGATTAGGATCCCGTAAT
>SLSB01000464.1 GCA_007130675.1 Candidatus Hydrogenedentota bacterium
GAGATGATCCAGCTTCGGCACAACGCCTGCAAGGTCCGCGCCACGGCAAAAATCGAGGACGATGTGGCTGTCGAGGCCGAGATGATGTTTGGCCTGACCGATGCCCCATGCCAGGACGGTCAAATCCAGCCCCGCAAATCCGTATGACCGCTCGACCGTGAGGCAGGAATGCGCGAGCGCCGGACGCTGCCCTAAAACCCATAACGCTGGAGTTACCGTCTTCTGCGAAACCGGAACGGCCGCCTGCTGTGGCCTTGTGCGCTCTCTGCCTCGGTTTCCTCTTCGGGCAGTGGGTATTCCCGATTACCTCCCCGGGCGAAAAACTCTTCCTTTTCATCCTCGGCATAGTAATCGATAGGAGAATGCTCGGGCTCGGTGAGGAGTGGTCTGCGTTCCGGGGCCGGAATAATCTCAGGGCCGGTGTAGCTGTGGTAGTCGGGGTGCCTGGCCGCCCGCTTTGAGCCCGGCTGATCGGGCACCATGCTGTAGCCGACAATATCGCCCAAATCAAGCAAGAATGCCAGTGCCATAATCAACAACGCCATGGAGATATCCATGAAATCCGAGTTGCGAAAATCAAACAGTTTTGCGAAGACCACGAAGAGCTGGTTGCGCGCGCGGTACGGTTCGGGCAGGGGAACGCCGGCTTGCGCGCCCATGCTCGCAGCCACCACGCGCAACTGGTCCTGAATCGATTCGACTCCACCCAGATCATACGCGCTTTGCGCCAGGAGTGCGTTGGCTTCTTCTCGTTCGGCGCGCGCCTCATCGAGCGCACGCAATTCGACCTCGGTCTCTCTTTGCAGCAGCGTCAACTGGTAGTCTTCTTGCCTGGCCATTGGCCCGTAACCCTCAGGGGCTTCTCGCAACCCCCGGATCTCTGACTCGAGCTCGCCCTCTTGCCTGGCCACCTGCCGGAGCAGTTCCGTTCTTCTGCCCGAGAGGATTGAGTCGACTTCAGCCAGGTAATCGGCATACAGCTTCTTCATCTCGGCGCTGGTATACCGGATATAGAAATCCCGGTTCGCCGCCCGGTAGAACACGTCCATGTTAAACGAGATCGAGATGAACGCCACGACGGTCAGGCCCGCAATACCTACCAGGTTGAGCCGCTTCTGGTCGTCAATAATGGCTACTTTCAGCGCGAACAGCATCAGGCCAATGCCCACCGCCAGCAACAACGCCAGCCACGCACACTCCCACTGCACGTCCTCCGTAATCGGGATCACCACGCTGGGTTCAGGAAGCACGGAAATGCTCAGGCTGATGTAGGTGGTTACCATCGACGCAATGGTGAACATCACCATCGCAATGAGGATTAGGAGTTTTGTGTCCGGCATCAATCTCTCCTGTCCGCGCAAGCCCGGACGCCATACACCCGTCGCCCTTGCAAAACGCCTGTAGATGTATCATCCCCAGCCAGCATGCGCGGTTCCATCTTTTCTGTGTGAGCCGCAAGGGCGCTGCTCAATGCCTTGTACTCGGCACGCAACGCTTTATGATACCATAAACTCGCGATGCAGTGACGTTTTGGAAGTACTGCGGACCGGCAGATCCCAACACCCGCCCCTATGTCGGCCCAAAGGCGGTGCCCGACCTTGGGTAATGCGGCAAAAGGCGAACATAAAGCCCTTCAAATCAATGCTTTACGGCGCAAGGCCTCCCGTGCGTGCCGGCTTCACGCCGTCAGTGAACGCTTTTGCTTTTCGTGTGCGGTACTGCCCCACGACAATCTGTTTGCAGCAGGAATGCGGCACACCCCATACATGGCCCCGTGAACCGTGTGAAACGGACGGGCAGGAGAAATGGTATACTTAGTGAGCGTCAGGGGGAGATACATGTTGTTTCGGAGTGTGTTCCGAAGCTCGGTGAAGTCGCAAAACAACGCGCAGCCAACGAGAACGGTGTGATGCACCAAGGGGCCGCTCCCTCGATGTTTCGGAAATGGCTGCGTGGAGGATGCAGGTGAGGATGGGGCCAGAGTTCGGCAGGCCTTCTGGTATTCTTGGCGTTTTGGGGTTCGCAACTTTGCTGACAGTTCGATAAGAGATCATGCGGGCGTTCGCTCGTGCAACGGGAATAGGCGTATCGCTTGGAACAAGGAGACTTTGATAATGACACTTTGCAGAATGACTCGCAGGCACGCGGGGTGCTTCACGGTTTCCGTCGCACTGGCGCTTGCATTTATGTTCATAACGACAGGCCAAGCGCACGCGCAAGTGGAGATTTCCGTCGGGTCCGCATCCGGCGCGCCCGGTGCTGAGGTCAACGTCGATCTGACCATGGCAACAAACGGCGAAGAGCCTTCTACCATCGTCATGACGCTGGTTTACGATGCACAAAAACTGAGCTTTGTCGACTTGGAGGCCGGTCCCGTCGCGACCGATGCCAACAAGGGTGTGTTCAGAGTCGACCAGCCAGGGCTCTTGGGGATGGTGATCTTTGGCGGGGTATCCGTGATGGGCGATGGCCGGCTGCTCACAATTACGTTTAGGATAGCCGCCGATGTTCAGTCCGGAGCCAGCATTCCTATCGCCGGTGACGGCGAGGAAAGCGCATCCGACCCCAGCGCTCGCGAAATCCAGGTCTCGGTCATACCCGGAGCCATAACTGTCTCGGGCGACCCGCAACCCAGTAAGGTGGCAACCCCGACAATCTCGCCGGCGACTACCACGGGCCAGGCCTCGTATCAGATTACCCTGAACACCACCACCGCGAATGCGACGATCCGTTACACCACCGATGGCAGCGGGCCCACCCTAAGCTCGACCGAGTACACTGGCTCATTCACCTTGAGCGGGACCGCAGGCACCCAGAGGACTGTCAGAGCCAGAGCCTGGAGAGACGGATGGACTCCCAGCGATGTGGCTTCGAGAACCTATACCTTCAGATCTTCGAGTACATCGACCGGCAGCCAGTGCGGGGGGCTCTCCAAGGCGTCAATTGCCGACGTGAGCGTATACGAGGAGGCCTTCCCGTTGTCCGCCGCCACGCCGGATTCCGAGCTGGCGGTGCGGGTACTGTCTCCTGAGCCGATTGACCCGGCAACCGTGTGGGCGCGGGCCGAATGGGAGGGCTGGCATGAGGACGGCGGGGCTTGGCGGCCGACCGTTTTCGGAGATGATTCTGACGGCTGGGTGGTGTTTGCGCCTGCAACGCCGTGGCCTGCTGGCGAAACCGTGACGCTCACCGTGAGCGCGCTGACGGTCTCGGGAGCCGAGGCCGGTCCGATCACCCGCGAGTTCCAGATCGGGTCCGAAAAAGAGGCCGCGGCGGCTTGGGATCCCGCGATCGCCGTGTTGGCGGATGGTACGGAAGTGCCCGAGCTGCAAGCAGACGCGCTGTCACCCGCCTACCGCATTGGACCGGACGGCGTCTTCGATCAACCTGTGCCGTTTTGGATTCCCGTGCCCGAGGGAGCGGATCTGGATTCGATCGAGCTTTACTATTTCAGCGAGTCTACTGAAAACTGGGGGTGGTATCTTGGCGAAAACGTCATCGGCTGGATGGTTCCCGGCAGCCGTAGACTGGTGGAAGAAGACGGCCAGGTCTACCTCGAGCTCGAGTTGAACCACGCCGGTATCGTCCGGTTGGCCGATTCCCAAAGCGTCAAAGTCCGCGCCGATGTCGGTATTCTGCTCGGATTCGCGGTCATCCTCGGGATGAAATTCACCCAACGCAGAAAGAAATCCTGAGTATTCGATACGTTTTTTGCGAAGATAAGCCGCCTCTTGGGCGTTGTAGGACCTGCGTCCTCGCCGGTCGGTTTTCGCTTGGGGATCGCGCTACTCCTGGCCCGTTCCGAAGCGCTGCTCGACATAGGTGTCGATGATCTTGCGGAACTCGGTGGCGAGTTCGCCGGGGGTGCCTTTGAGGCTTGCGACTTTCTCGCCGTCGACATAGACGGGGCACACAGGACTTTCTCCCGAGCCGGGCAGACTGATGCCGATGTCGGCCGCCTTGGATTCGCCGGGACCGTTCACCACGCAGCCCATCACGGCGAGCTTGAGGGTTTCGACGCCCTGATAACGTTTCCGCCAGTCGGGCATGCGTTCTCTGATGTAAACCTCGGTTCTTTCGGCCAGTTCCTGAAACGTGGTGCTGGTGGTGCGGCCGCAACCGGGGCATGCGGTGATGCTCGGCGCAAACGCCCGCAGCCCGAGGGCCTGAAGCAATTCGCAACAGGCATACACCTC
>SLSB01000584.1 GCA_007130675.1 Candidatus Hydrogenedentota bacterium
GGGCGATTCGCGGCACGGGCGGGTTTGGCGGGCCGACGGGCGGCACGTTCGCGGGGTTTGGCTGGGCGTTGTTGTGGCTGGCGTTTTCGCGGCATGGCGACTCAGAAGGCCACCGGCGACCGTACAGCAACCCTTGGATGCTGTGGGCGATCACCCTGGGCATCGCGTTAGGCGGGAGGACGGGATACGGGGTCTACATCAGTTGGCTCAACGGCCGGTTCTATCTCGATCATCCCGAGGGCTTGCGCGACGTGGGCGCGTGGACCGGTTACGCCATGCTGTTTGTGTGCGGGCTGCACTGGGGCGGCAACGCGGGGTGTTTCATGGCGTGGTGCGCTCCGCTACGCAAGGTGACCTGGAGAGGCTGGCTGGTCCGCATTTCGTGCGGAATCGGCGGGGCGGTGGCGGCCGGGGTCTGTGTGCGTGTGTTCCCGCAGTTGTTCCTGCCGTTCTACGACGAGGGGTTGTATGCGGTGGACGAGTACGCGACCTGCCAACGCGCGCTCGGGTCCATCCGCAACATCGCGCCGCACGTCGGGCTCGCGGCAGGATTCTTCATCTTCGAAATCGCCAGAAAAGACTGGCGCGCCGTGGGGATGATCCTCACGATGGCGCTGGGGTTCGCGCTCCCGTTCACGATCGGGGGCTACTGGCAAACCATGCACGGCTCGGCTCTGCACATCGACTGGTGGAAAAACTGGGAGATGACCATCGGATTGGGCGGCGGCCTGGCGTTCGGGCTGGCGTTCTACTGGTTCAACCGGCCCGCTGAGGCGCCGCATCCCGTGCTGGGCCTTGGGTCGCGTGTGTTTTTCCGCTCGGGGTTTCCGGTCTGGCTGCCCATGGCAGTGATTGCGCTCGCGACATACAATGGCTGGACCGCGCACTTCGGCGTCGAACGCTCGGCGGTTGTGCGCTATGCCGTGCTGATTCTGACCATATGCCCGTTTGTTATCGCCTGTTTCCCCGGAAGATGGCGCAGACTTGGTGAAAAGAACGCCCTGCTGTGGCTGGCCCTCCCCCCCGTCTTCATATTGCAGCTCTTCCTGATCATCGCAGGCTATCTGGTAAGCATCCATCCCGAACTCCGGCTTTACAACAAGGTGCTGCTCACCCTCTACACCCTCTACATCGGCCTGAGCCTTGCGGCGCTCACGGTTTTCTGCCGCCGCCGTGGCACGTAAAAGGGCCGCTGGCGGGAGTGCCGAGGGGCTCCCGTCCTTTTCTCGTATATGACCTATAGGTCCCATAGGTCTTATACGTCCCATGAGATTTGCCGGCCACCCTCCCTGACAACAAGGTTGCCTCCCGGCAGCCGCGCGGCTACACTGAGGCGGGGCAAGTGAGAGAACTCAACAATGGAAAGGGAACTGAAATGAGCAAGCACAGCATCCGCTATGCGATCGCGCTGGCCATGTGTCTTCTGCTGGCCGTCACGGTAACGGTCGAGGCGGAAGAGGAAACGGGCGAAGAGGAAAAGGAAGAGCAATGGATCAGCCTGTTCAACGGCGAGAACCTCGATGGCTGGACTCCTAAGTTCGCCAGACACGAGTACGGCGTGAATTTCAAGAATACTTTCCGGGTGGAAGATGGCATCCTGAAGGTATGTTATGACGAACACGAGAGTTTCAATGGTGAATTCGGACATCTGTTCTACAAGGACAAATTCTCGAATTACCGTTTGCGGGTCGAGTACCGGTTTGTGGGCGAACAGCTCGAGGGCGGCCCGAGTTGGGCATTCCGCAACAACGGCATCATGATTCACGGCCAGACGCCCGAAAGCATGGGCATCGACCAGAGCTTTCCGGTGTCCATCGAGGTCCAGTTGCTGGGCGGCGACGGCACAAACGAGCGGCCCACGGGCAACCTGTGCACCCCGGGAACGCACGTCGTGATGGACGGCGAACTCATCAGGAGGCACTGCACAGAGTCGTCGTCGGAGACCTACCACGGCGATGTCTGGGTCCTTGCCGAGGTCGAAGTGCTCGGCAACACCATCACCCATTTCATCAACGGCGAAGAGGTGCTCAGCTATACCGAGCCGCAGTTGGATGTCAACAACCCCGATGCGCAAAAACTCATCGAAGCCGGGCACGACATCATGCTCACCGGCGGCACGATTTCGGTCCAAGCGGAAAGCCATCCCACCGAGTTCCGCAAGATCGAGATTCTGGTCTTCGACGAATAGGGCCGTGCGCCGGATATCGTTGTGCCCTACACGCTGCGAGACGCCTGCGTCGCCGCGCCCTGACCAAGGTGCGGCAGCGGTATCGTGCTCAAGTCACCGGGTAATTCGAAGCAACGTTGCATAACTCCCTGTTTTTTGCGCGCAGGTTTGCGGATCGAGACGCCCAGGAGGTGGGATAGCATTTGGATAGCGTACACCAAACGAACGAGAGCCGCTATCCGTGTGTTTTCCGGAGCGCCAATGGCGAAAGTCCACATCGATTCAGGCATCGCTTTCCAGAGCGCCGAAGGCGCAAGAACATATCAGCCCAGGTTAAGACGCGCGCCCGCGCGCGGCGCAGCCTTGGGTATACGGCTCAAAACCCCACACCGCGCTGAAGGTGCGGGACGAGTGGGAGACCTTCGTACCGTGAGAGCCTGCCTGCGGCAGACAGGTGGTGCGGTCAGAAGACCATTCCACAGCGAGGCGATGATGAGGGCAAGTGCGTCACGTGGCCGCGCCTCCGCTTTCACCCGTGCGCAGTCGGCGATTCCAGTTGTTCTGCTCCTTGATATACATTCCCGAAGGTATGTATACTCCCGCCAAGAACTCCGGCAACCGAGCAATTCTCACGGCGCATTCTTATGGCAAGAAAGACCAAAGAAGAGACAGAAGAAACCCGGCGCAGCATCCTCGATGCGGCCTTAAATGTGCTGAGCGAAAAGGGCTTTTCGAAGACATCGTTTGTGGACATTGCCGAGCGTATTGGCATGACCAAGGGCGCGGTCTATTGGCATTTCAAGGACAAGCAGGCGTTATTGGCCGCGCTTACCCGCGAGATGCAAAAGCGGATGCGGGCCTTGATGTCCGAGCAAGCCGCGGAAACAGTCATGCTCGATGGCCTTGCCGCGTACCTGGCCAAACGCGTGGCCATCGCCACCCGGGATGAGTATTTTCGAAAGTTTGCGTTCTTCATATTGTTGCAGATGGAATGGTCAGCGGATATGATCGCGGCTGTGCGCAAAGAGCTGGCGAGCTTCCGGGAAGAACCCTTTAATGAACTCAGCGAAATCCTTGAGCGGGCTCGGCAGCGCGGAGAACTACACAAAGACGTCGATCTCGCGACCGCCAAAGACATGCTGACGAGCACGTGGGTCGGCATCTTAACGACTCACTTTCAGGGAATCAGCACCACCGATCCCGTCGAAACAGCCGAAGAGGCCTTTGGCGTGCTTATCCAGAGTATCGAGGCGTAGCCGCGAAAACTGACAAGGAGATCTCGTTTCATGAACGACACAAACACGGAAAAGCAGCCCGAGCAGCCACGCCGCGTAAGCCGGCTTGCGGTATTCGCACAGGCAGCGGCCATCATTGTGCTGCTGGCTGCCGGGTGGTTCTTGAGGGGCCTCGTCCCATCGCGGCCCGCGGGTCCTCCCCCGGGAATGATGGCCGGCCCCGCAGGCCCGCCCGCGGTTGTGGCCGCGGAGATAACCGAAGGACCGGCCGAGGCGCCCCAAGAGTTCATCGGCCGCGTCGAGGCCATCGAGACCGTCAATGTCATGCCGCAAGTGGCGGGGTACCTTGAGACGGTCCACTTGCAAGAAGGCGGCCTGGTATCCGCGGGCGATTTGCTGTTCACCATCGAAAAAGCCCCGTTCGAGGCCCGCGTCGCACTTGCCGAAGCGGCCGTCCAGCAGGCTGAAGCCAACGTGCCCGCGGCCCGGGCCGACCTGGATGCCGCGCAGGCCAACCTGGTGCGCGCCGAGCGGTTTTTCGAGCGCCTGCAGCAGGCCGATGAACGCAGCGTGGTACAGGCTGATATGGACCGGGCCTCAGCCGATTTCGAGCAAGGCCAGGCACGTGTGAAACAGGCCGCCGCCGCAATCCAACAGGCTCAAGCGGCGCTCGAACAGGCCAAGGCCAGCCTGCGCCTGGCGCGTATTGACCTCGGGTACACCGAGATACGCGCACCCGTCACGGGCCGGATAGGAAAGGCGCTTGTGACCGAAGGCAACTACGTCGCCCC
>SLSB01000120.1 GCA_007130675.1 Candidatus Hydrogenedentota bacterium
GACCGCAAACTGGGGGAGAGCAAACTCACGCTTGCCGAACAGTTGCGTTACCTTCAGCATCTTTACCGCCTGTTCCTCTACCGCTACGGCACGCGGGCCTGCCTGTGGCAACTTGCAGTGGACGGCGGTTTGGGCGTGGTGGTGAATCTGGCGGTATTGACTGCCTTGGCCGCGGCGGGAGTTCGGCTTGCCGTGGCTGTTGCCGCGGCGATCATGACGGCGCTGGCCTTCAACTTTGCGCTGAACCGGAGGTTTTCACCTTTATCCGTGCGCGAGGGTTCGGCGGTTCGGCAGTTTGGGCGATTTGCCGGCGCGCACAGCCTGGGCGGGCTGGTGAACTTCGCGGTAACGCTGTTGCTGATACGCCAGTGGCCTTTTCTTGAGCGTTTCCCTCAATTCGCGGCCTTGGTGGGCATCGCAGCGGGCAGGATGATACACTATGGGGTGAACCGGTATCTGGCGTTCCGAAAGACGCGCCAGCCGGCAGCATTCTGAAAGGATAGACAGAGAGGACTGGCGCATCAGGCAAACCAGGAGGTCAGGCATGGCGTTGAAAGTGAGTCGCAGGCAATTTGTGCAGTCGGGAACGATGGCGGCGGCAGGAGCTATCTCCGCCCTGGCATCATCACGGGCGATGGGGGCCAATGAGCGCATCCGGCTCGGGTTTATCGGTGTAGCCAATCGCGGGGGACAGTTGCTCGAACGCACCACCCCGTTCGAAGATGCCGAGGTCGTCGCGCTATGCGATGTATACCGGCCCACCATCGAGGAATGGGCCGAGAAGGTGCCCAATCCCGTCACGCTTTACAGCGATTACCGCCAGATGATCGAGAACGAGGAGCTCGACGCGGTGGTCATTGGCACGCCGGACCACTGGCACGCGCTTCAGACAATAGACGCCTGCGAGGCCGGGCTCGATGTGTATGTCGAAAAACCGTTGTCGATTACCATCCACGAAGGACGGCGCATGATCGAGGCGACGCGGCGGACTAACCGCATCGTACAGGTCGGCATTCAGCGGCGCTCGTGCGAGACACTGGCGGAAGTGCGCGCGTATGTCGACGCCGGCCATATCGGGCCCGTCGCGGTGGGGCGCTGCAGCCGCGTAAGCAACATGTGGCCCAACGGGGTTGGGAATCCCCCGGACAGTGACCCGCCGCCCGGACTCGACTGGGACATGTGGCTCGGGCCGCGGCCCTACCGGCCGTACAATCGAGCGATTGCGCCCTACAATTTCCGCTGGCACAAGGATTTCTCATCTCAGTTGGCAAACTGGGGCGTGCACTATTTCGACGCCTTCCGCATGGCGCTCGACGAAGACATGCCGACGTCGATTTGCGCGATGGGGGGGCAGTACTTGCTCGATGACTTTCGGACCATTCCGGATACGCTCGAGGCGGTCTACGAGTTCCCTTCGAACCGCATGGTGAGTTTCAGCCAATATGAGACCAGCAGCAATCCCATTCTGCGCACGGGCATGCTCGAGTTGCGCGGGACGATCGGCACGCTGTATTACCAGGGCGCGCGTTTCGAGGTTGTGCCCGAGTTCGGCGGGCAGTTTCACGACCGCGAACGGCGGATGGAGCCGTTCGAGCACCGGGGCGAGGTGGGTGATCCGACGGCCCTGCATATCCGCAATTTCCTTGATTGTATCAAGTCGCGCAACGAGCCGAATTGCACCATCGAGGACGGGCATAAATCGACCGCGATTGCCTTGCTGGGCAATATCTCGCTCGAGGTGGGCGAGCGCCTCGATTGGGATCCCGTCGAGGAGCGCATTACCAACCACCCGCACGCTAACGAACTGCTGCATTACGAGTACCGCGAGCCCTGGAAACTCGCCTGAGGAAAGTAATGCTTTGCACCCGTGGCGGCGGGGCGGCAGCCGTCTGTTTGGCCATGCCAGGGGGCAGGGCGTTTCACTGCGGGTCATGGCTGTCTTGGCAGAGCGTACGCGTTAAGACCCATATGCGCGCGGCGGAGGCGTGCTCGGGTCTGTTGGGGCGTCCCGAAGGTCTTCGGTCTGCTTTCACCCAGCATGGGATTGCCGCATCAGCGGCGAGCCCCTTGAAATCCAAGAGTGGATGAAATGTGAAGGCTGGGCGGACGCGAAGCCCACCCAGCCTGTATAGAGGTTCTTGATGTACGCGCTCAGAACGTCACAATGAACCACAAGAAGAAGTAGTCTACATCGTCGTTGGCCGAACCTCCCGAGAAATCGGTTCCGTTGAAGTAGACATAGTGGCCGTCGCGCGTGTGAGCCGTGTCGGCAAAGAACCGCGAGTAGTAGAGGATAATGCTGAGGTTGTCGCTGTAAGCGTACCTGAGAATATTCATCCACTCCCAGCCGATGCCTTTTCCTGAGCTGGTGGTCCACCAGCTAAGCTCGGGTGCGACCAAGAAACGTTGGCGGCCTACCCTGAAATAGGCCGGCCAGTCGAAGGTCTCGATGGCCCGGAAATAGCCAAGCTGTGTCTTAACGCTCACTTTTTCAAGTGGGGTGAACGTTGCACCGGCAGCCAAGTGCGTAAAATTGGTCATCCATGCGTTGTCGTTGCAGGCGGGCGCATAGTTTGTTTCGGAAAACAGGCGGTTGAACGAAACGCTGGCCTTGGGCCTGTGGAACGGGTTCATCCATTCGCGAAAACTGATGTCCCGGTTATCCTCGCCGCCCATGTATACCCCAAGCACATATGGCCTGAACCTCCATGCGACGTCAAAGGTGTATCCGATCTCGAGTTCACCGGCCCATTGGCCCCATCGCGCCCGGTGATCGCCATAGCTTCCGATTCTAAACCGAGACCCGAGAGCATCGGCTTCGCCGAACTGATAGGCGAGCTTGAGGTCGTAATCCAACGCGCCCGACCTGCCCCATGCGCGCCCACCCACCGTATGCAGATTGGTAGTGCCGTAATCGTCGAGACCGAGCAAATCCTCGAACCACTCATTGATCCAATTGAGGTTGGTGTCGTTGAAACGCCGCCCGTCGCGCACCCAATACCACCAGAGCGCGAGATCGACCGGTTCAAGGGCTTTGTACGCGGCGCGGATGCCGTAGAAGTCGATATCGCCGTCCTTCTGGAAAGGCCCGCTTTCGAAGAGTTTCGTCGCGAATGCATCGACCTCGAATTCGTCCGTGGCATAGGTCAGTAACACACCGTCCCAAGAGATGCGCAGCGTGGGCGTGGCGCGATCGCTGATCAGCCAGCCATCGTCGAAGCGCATGCGCTGGCGGCCAATGCGCGCCCGCAGGGGCAGGCCGCCAATCTCATTCATCTCGATGTACGATTGCAGAATACCTACATCGCCGCCGCCCGCAAAATCCGCGCCGGTGATGTAGTCCGAGCGGAAATCAGTGCCATAGCGGTCAAACGCATAGTATTCGATCAAAGCGTTGACATTGTTCGTGAAATCAGCCTTCACGCCGAGCGTGGTAACCAGCTCGGTGAACTTCCATTCAGGGCGATTTCTGTCGAACGAGAAGATACTCGAAACGCCCAACGGGTCGCCCGTCGCACGGCGCGGCAAGAATGCCTGTGGAATGCGCACCTCACGTCCAGGGCCGCCGCCCGGGACGGTGGCCGTATTGAAGGCGCCCCGATAATACCGGTAACGAACGTCGATGCGTCCAAAAACCTCGACATTTTGGAGTTCGGCATATGCGCATCCCAACAGGGCACACGCCAGCAGAGTGCATACAAAGATTCGCATAGTTCCCCCTTTGCTGTCTTGCATTTGGCTTTTCCCTTGGCACCCTTTGCGTCAAACCAGACGCTCCACCCGAAAGGGCACCCCCTTAATGAGCTTCCTTATACACAAAAAAGACACAAATGTCACGCATTCTTCACAGTTTTTTTGATTCCCGGGGATCTTAGGGCCGCAGACCAAAGATTGACTCGCAGGCACCCCGGGACTACACTGGTTTCGTCTGGGGCATTAATCGGCAGTATCCACAAGTGACGGCACACACAAAGAAGACGGCGGAGGGAGGCAAGCCATCGTAAAACCCGAGGAAGTGATGCCGCTCGATGACGATGATATGAACGATTTCTGACCGTCGGGTCCGCGAAACGCAACGGGTGCGGGGGAGAGGCGCGAGGGACGGCCGGGTCAGGTGTTTCTCATATCAATGACCCGCTTGGCTTTCCCTGGCGAGCGCTCGAGGGTTTGCGGGCTTACAA
>SLSB01000161.1 GCA_007130675.1 Candidatus Hydrogenedentota bacterium
AATTTGCGCCGTTCCCACGGCGCGCGGCACAATGGCCCCTCGTGACGGCATGGGAGACGCCGTCGTTGCCGTCGCGGTCTGCCGCAATACCAACGGGGATGCCTATGAGAATTGTGATCGCACCCGATTCGTTCAAGGAATGCCTGACAGCCGCCGAGGCCGCCGCCGCGCTTGCCGTGGGCGTCCACAGGGCGGTTCCAGACGCCGAGACCGTCTGTGTTCCGATGGCGGACGGGGGTGAAGGCACGGTGGACGCGCTGGTGGCCGCCACCCAAGGGCGGGTGGTCGAACTAACGGCGACCGGTCCGATGGGGACGCCCGTATCGACGCGCTACGGCCTGTTGGGCGATGGCTCGGCCGCCGTCATCGAGATGGCGGCGGTGTCCGGGCTTCCGCTGGTGCGGCCTGAAGACCGTGACCCGCGCATTGCCACGACGCGCGGGACCGGTGAGTTGATGCGCGACGCGCTCGAGCGCGGTGTTGACCGCATCATCATCGGCATTGGCGGAAGCGCCACCAACGACGGCGGCGCGGGCATGGCGCAGGCGCTCGGGGTCTCGCTGCGCGATGCGCGAGGGCGTGAACTTGGCCCCGGCGGGATCGCCCTGGCCGGGCTGGCCTCGATTGACCTCTCGCAACGCCATTCCCGCCTCGATGCGTGCGAAATTCTCGTGGCTTGCGATGTGGGCAACCCCCTCTGCGGGCCCACAGGGGCCACCCGCACGTACGGTCCGCAGAAAGGCGCCGCGCCGGAGATGCTCGAGGAGCTGGATGGCGCTCTGCGGCATTTTGGACAGATTATCGAGGAGCAGCTTGGTATTTCCGTGCTCGATACGCCCGGGGCGGGGGCGGCGGGCGGCCTCGGGGCGGGATTGATGGCATTCGCGGGCGGGGTGCTGCGTCCTGGAGTCGAGATTGTGTCCGAAGCGTGCGCGCTCGATTCGCGCATTGCCGGAGCGGACCTGGTGCTCACGGGCGAGGGCCGCCTGGACAACCAGACGCCGTTCGGCAAGACGCCCGCGGGTGTGGCGGCGGTCGCGCAAAAACGTGGGATTCCCGTGGTGGCGCTCGCGGGCAGTCTCGGGCAGGGCTACGAGGCCGTGTATGACCGAGGGATCGATGCGGTATTTTCGATCATGCCCGGCCCAGTCTCTCTGGCCGAGGCGATGGAGCGCGCGCCGGAATTGCTCGCCGCGGCCGCCGAAGCCGTGGTGCGCACGTGGGCTGCGGCGCAAAGGTAACGCCGCTCGAGATCTTGGCAAGAACATCGAGCGGCGCAACGTACTGAGTGCCAGGGACGGCGCTATTTCTTTTCGCGGTGGAGCGTGTGTTTACGCAGGCGGGCGTTGTATTTCTTCAATTCCAACCGGCCTGTGGTGTTGCGCACGTTCTTGAATGTGTGATACCGCGAGGTGCCCGGCGCCTCGGTGCACTCCATGATGACCTGCATGCGGTTTTCTTTCTTTGCCACGGTTCCTGCCTCCATTCACCACGCTCTATGCCGTGATTGCGCTGTTTCCAAATCAGTCTGCGCCGGGTATCTGCGAAACGGACCCTCGCGCACAGCGCAATATCATGCGAAATCCCGTGGTGGATTGTCAAATTTGCTGTGACTGCTTGCTGTGACTGCTCTGACTCCCCCCTTCCCTCAAACACGCGAGGCAGGACTGGATTCGGGGGGTGCTCCACGTCTTTCACGCTGAAATCGTTGACTTTCGTACAGAGGCGCGGCAAGATCAGGATAAATGGTTGACACAAACGCACCATGGAGCCTTCCAAGTCTCGAAGATCTTCCGCTTACGGCGAACAACGGCGCCGTCGCGCTGGCCATCGCGGTGGGAACCCTGTATTGTTTCCTGGGTTACCGGACTTTGCGGCTGGTGATTGTATTGACGGGGTTTCTGTTGGCGGGCGCGGTAGCGGCGGCGCTTGCAGCCTGGATCAGCAAAGGCGAGATGATCGCCGTTGGCATTGCCGCGGTTGTGGGGGGGCTTTGCGGCGCCGTGGCGCTGGGGTTTCTGATGCGGGCGGGCATTGCCCTCATCGGGGCGCTGGGCGCGCTGGTGGTGGCCATGCACCTGACAGCGGGCCACGAGGAACCGTGGATTCCGTGGGCGGTGTTGGGCGCCGGCGCGGCGGGCGGCTTTCTGGCCCTGTTGTTGCGGCGCACGATCGTGATTCTCGCCACAGCCGCGATCGGCGCGTGGATGACGGTTTCCGGGGTGCTGTACTTCTGGGCGGGTCCGGGGGCTCCGGGCGAACCGAGCGAGGCACTGTTGGCCGTGCGTGAAGGATGGGTGGCGTTGGCGTGCTGGGCGGTTCTGGCAGTTGCCGGCGCGGCGGCACAATTCGCTACCCGGCCGCGTGAGACTATCCCACGCAGAAATATCCCGTCTCGTTAGACTGTATTACCCCTCGAGCCAGCATAAGGAGGTCATGGTTTGTGGCGGGATTCGAGGAATAGGGAAACGTAGCTCCCTGGATATTGCCTCGAACGCACCCGCTGCAAGACTTCGACGGTCTGCTCGAGCGTGAGCGCCTCTCCGGGGGATACGGTTGCCCCCGGGTCTACTGATCGGCGCAACACGTCTTTTAATTGTTCCTCCTCTGAATCGAAAGGCTGCGAGGCTTTTTCTTGTCTGCCGCGCGGCTTCATCTGTGCTCTCCCCTTAAGGTTACCCACTCCTCCTGTGTGCCAACGTGCCAAATGGTGACCAGCCAGTATCAGATTTCGCAAGTTGTTGCCGGGGCAGTTTTTAACCCGGTTGCGCGCGCAAGCTCTGCACGCTGTGCGGCTATGCCGCCTTACGCGAGTTATTTTATACTACCCCGTCAAGTGAACGCGTCAACCGCAGGAGTAATTCCCTCTCTTCCGTTTTTTTTTCAAGCGGAGCGACCCCGAGCTGGACGCGCGCAATCGCACGGGAAGCGACGGGTTTCTGCGTAAGTCTTTTGGCATGCAGCAATTCGGTGGCCGCCCCAAGAATGCGGTGAAGGGCTCAGCTTCATGATATTATTCCGGAAACATGCATGGCGGGAGCGGTGTTCTTCTCGAGTAACGACGCACTCTCGCGAAAGGAACCACAATTGGTCTTGAAACTCATTGTATGCGATGTGCTTACGCGCGAGGTCTGCTACTGCATTGCGCGTTCTTCTCACACGGTTGCCCCCGTGTTCTTGCCAAAAGGCGAACACAACGAACCGGACCGCCTCCGTGCGCGCATCCAGGACATCATCGACAACGCGCACACGGAAGACCAGGCCTACGACGCGGTCGTCTTGGGTTACGGTCTGTGCGGCAACGCTATCACGGGGTTGCAGGCGCGGGATGTACCGGTGGTGGTCCCGCGCGCCCATGATTGCACAACGCTGTTTCTCGGTTCGAAAGCAGCCTTTTGCGAGCATTTCGGGGCGTGCCCGAGTCAGACGTGGGCATCGGTGGGCTATTCGGAGCGCGGCGAGACGGTCATCGCCGACGAGAGCACCCGCGACTACCTGTCGGGCGGGGTGGATTACCAGACTCTGGTCGAGCAGTACGGCGAAGAAAATGCCCAATACGTCGCGGAGGCATTGCGTGCCAGTCACACACCCGACGAGTTGTTTCTCATCGACGTGCCCGAGACGCGGGTCGAATCCGTGCTCGAGGCCATCCGCGTGGCCGCCGCGGCCAGCAATCTGCCGGTCAAAAAGATCCCCGGCAGCCTGCGCCTCATCGAGCTGTTACTATCCGGGGAATGGCCCGAGGCGGATTTTCTCGTTGTGCCGCCCGCCCACCGCATCAAGGCGGTGTACGACATGGACCAAGTCATCACCGCGGAACCCGCGGAAGAGTGAGGCTTGCCCGCTGTGGAGTAATTTCCGGAGCGCGCCACGCGTATGATCCTGAAGAACCGGTTCAAGGGAACTGGCTGGTGTTTTGCCCAGTAACAGGAAACAAAACACGGTGTCTGCACTTTCACCCAGTGGGCGAGTCTGGCAAAACGGATAGGCGCTTATAAAACCGGGCGATAACGTGACGGGTATGGTATGAACTGCTTTTCTAAGATTCCACTGCCGTTGTCGTTTGTGGCGTTCCTAAGCTAAGAGTGCCGCAGGCACGATAGAAACTAGCCCCGGGTGGCAACCCCATAAGCGCTAACATAAGGAAGTTTGCCGGCTGGAAATGCCT
>SLSB01000088.1 GCA_007130675.1 Candidatus Hydrogenedentota bacterium
GCCAGCAGATTCCGCCCGATCTTCAGCGCATGACTCGCGGACAACGAGAACGGCGTGTAGCCCCCTTCATGCGCCCCGATAGGCTCGCCGTTGAGCCACACCTCCGCGAAATAGTCCACCGCCTCGAATTCGACCGTGGCGTAGCGGTCCGCCCACTCCTCGCCAATCTCGAATTCGCGGAAATACCAGCCCACGCCATCGTAATCGGGCAGCCACAGGTCCCACACGCTGGGCACCTTTACTGCCAGGGCGTCGGGCGCAATGGGTTGTGCGAACCAGCGTTCCTTCACGCCCACATCGCCGGGATCCTGGACCAGCGCCCACTCGCCATCCAGCGGTGCTTCCAAGCGTATCGAATTCATGCTCCTATCCTGCATACATGCGGCTCAATCACAGACCACCCCGAAAAACACGATGCCCGCCCAATCCTTGTACCGTACCCCAATTCAGAAACTCAGCGCTGCCACCAGCAACATGACGAAACCCACCATGGTCTTGGCCAGCATCCCGGCCACCTTGCCAATGGCCGCGCCCGCGCCGGTCCATGCCGACTGGCATGCCGTGCGCTCGATGTTGATGTACTCGTGCAGGGCCGCGCCCGCGAACGCGCCAACACATGCGCCCACAAGCGTTCCCACCACGGGCATGACCGGTGTGCCGGCCAAAGCGCCCAGGAAGCAACCGATAATCGCCGCAAGCATGGTGCTTTTGCTGCCGCCAAAACGAACCGCGCCGAATCCCGACGCGCTGGCCTCAAGCACTTCGCCCAAAACAGCCAATCCCAGCATCACAACAAGCGCCCACGGGCCGAAACGCTCGAAACCCGTAACCACCCACGCGATGGCCACCGCCGACAAGATAAGCCAGTTGCCAAATAGTCCAAGCAAATCCAGTAACAGCCCCACGACAATTACGATCGCGAACAATGTCCAGCCCAGTATGGCCAGAAACAGGCTCATAGGCGTGTGTTTCCTAATGCAGATACAATGTCATTGCCGAGTCTACATGAAACCACCTGCCATATGCTATCATCCTCTTCTGCACTGTTTCTATCCGGCCTCAACAAAGGACGCATGCCATTGAAATCGACTCTGGATTGTCTCGAATGCATTGCCGCGCAAGCCCTGCGCGCCGCCCGTGTGGCCACCGATGACCTCGAACTGCAACGCCGTATCCTCGATGAAACGGTCAAGCGCATCCCCGCAATGAGCCTCGATGAATCACCCGCGGCCCTGTCCAAGGCAGCCTACGACCTCACCAACGCGATTACCGGCCAAGACGACCCCTACGCCGCGCTCAAGCAAGCCCAGAATGATGCGGCCCTCGCATTGGAGCCGGAATTGCGCGACAGTCTCGAACACGCCGCCGACCCACTCGAGATGGCCCTTCACCTGGCCGCCGCGGGCAATGTGATCGATCTGGGCGTGCAGCATGCCGACGACATTGACATGCCCACAGCGATCTGCGACGCCCTCAATCACAGGTTCGCCGTCGACCATACCCCCCAGTTCCGCGCGTCTCTCGACACATGTTCGGATCTGCTGTACTTGCTCGACAATGCCGGCGAGATCGTGTTCGACAAATTGCTCATCGGGCAGTTGTGCGCCTACACAAAGGTTACGGCGGTCGTCAAGAAAGCCCCTATCATCAACGATGTTACGATGGCGGACGCCGAATACGTGGGGCTTACCGACATCTGCCCGGTTATCGACAATGGTGGAGCGTTCATCGGTGCGCCACTGTCCCAGATTCCCGAGAGCTTCCGCGCGCGCATGGAAACCGCCGACGTTATTCTTGGCAAAGGGCAGGGGAACTACGAGACCGTCGACGACTTTCCCGGCGATGTCTTCCTGATGCTCAAGGCCAAATGCGAGATCATTGCGCATCATATGGGCGTCGAGAAAGGCCAGGTAGCCTTGATCTCGACACGGGCGCGTCAGGCGCTGGGCTGATATACGCCGCCGGTTCACGCTGCTACCGCGCCTCAGGCGTAACCCGCCTCCTTCAACGCCGCGCGCAGTGTGATGCCCGCCTTGCGGATTTCCTCGAGCAGTGTCTCCTTCGACGCGGTCCTGTATTCAAAATGCATCGAAACAGGTCCCGAAAACCCAGTCCCTCGGAAAATCTTCAGGAACTCGGCAAGCTCGACGTGCCCCTCTCCGAGAGGAACCCACCGCACACGCTGATTCTCCCACGAAAAATCTTTTACCGCCATCATCTTGACGTGGGGCGCCATCAAACGCGCGTTGATCTGCCATCCGCCGAGGCCGCCCTCGATCGTCGCGTGCCCCACGTCAAAATTCGAGCCCATGGACTCCGAGCCAATGTCCTCGAGCATGGTGTACAGGTCCCACAAGGGCGCCCCAACATAGTTACGCCCCGAGTGGTTGTGGTAGCCCCCGATCATGTTGAATTCGGCTGCCACCTCGGTGAGGCTGCCAAGCTCTTCCGTAAAGGCAGGAAGCTCATCGGCCGGGTGACCGTCTGCCGAGTATCCAAAGGTGCCGCACCGGAAATAGCGAATACCCAATTGCGAAGCCGCCTCGAGTATCGGACGAGCCTCAGGGTCTTCGCCGCTGCTCAAACGAGTGGTAATCATGGGCACATCAAGGCCTTCTGCGCGAATCGCCTCGACGGCACGAGGAAGATCCTCCGCCACGTTTTCGGGCAGCACGTGCCCGCCCCGGCGCACCGTGAGATCTACGCCGTCGAGACGAAGGTCCCTGCAGGTTTTCGCCAACTCCGCATAATCGAGGTGCTCCAAATGCTTCGAAAAAACACAGACCGGCGGTGTGGCGGGAGACTCCTGTTGCGCCCACCCGGTTCTATGCAGGGCCAGCGCCGCTCCCGCTGCTGCGGCGGCTGTCATGAAATTGCGGCGTGATACGCGTGAACTACTCATCGGTTTTCCCTCGCTGTGAGCCCATCCCAAAAGGCTCGCCTCCGTTAACTCCAATATTTCGATCCGCACCGAAACGGTTCGGTTCCCTGGAGTTTGCTCACGCTCTCCGCACGCGAGCCGCGGCAGGCCAAGGCCTGCCGCGTTGCGCTGCAAACGAACGGTTAACCAGCGCTGGATTTCTTGGCAGAACTCTTCTTCTTGGCGCTGGTCTTCTTTTTTGCGCCGGCCGTCTTCTTGGCTGGAGCCTTCTTCTTGGCCGGAGCCTTTTTCTCGGCGGGAGCCTTCTTCTTCGCCGGAGCCTTCTTCTTCGCGCCAGCCTTTTCCTTCGGTGCCGCCTTGGGCTTTGCCGCCCCCTTCTTCTTAGCAGCCTTCGCCTTAGGCTTCTGCTGCGGCGATGGAGCGCTGTCCGCATCTGTAGCCGCCACCGCCTGTTTAGGTTTCGCGGCCCTCTTACGTGCCGCCTTCGTTACGGGATGTTCCTGAATCCACGCGACAGCGGGGGCAAAAACATCTTTGGACGACTGAGCCCCGAACGCAAGATCAACGTGATTATAGTCCGCCGCGGCGCCATCCTTCTTCGAAAGAAACACCAGCTTCTTGTCTTTGCCTTTGATGGCGTCGAAGAACTCCTGAATCCGCGGCTTGGGCGTAAACGGGTCGGCCTTTCCGCAAATCACCAGCAGCGGCACCGTCAGTTCAGACAGTTTCGCCCCGATATCCAATTGACCGCCTTTCACTTTCCAGCTTCCGGTCGAAAGCCAGCCGTCTAACTCAGCAGCCACCTGCGGAGGCACCGGCTCAACGATGTTGAACCACATCTGCGTGCCGACATCGGGGTGCACATTGTCCCAATCGAGTGGAAAACCGATAAACTTCGGGCGGAACAGCTGGCCGCATGGCCCCATCGACTTGATCAGGCTTCTGACCAGCCGCGGCGCAAGCTGGGTCAGCTTGAGCAACAGGCTGTGGGGCTTGTAGGCAAGGTTCTTGAAACCGGCCGGAGCCCCCAGCGATACGCCACTGGCAATGTGTTCGCCGCCAAATGCCACATCGTACGCATACAGCAGCATGCCGCCCATGGAATGCCCCACCCAATGGACTTTGTCATGACCGGTGGCCTGCCGCACATGGGCGATTGCTGCCGGGATGTCTTTGAACAGGTAATCGTCAAAGCTCACGTCGCCGATACCCCGGCCCTCGGGCGGTGCGGCGCTTTCGCAACACCGCAGCTCGAGCAGCCAGCAGTCGTACCCTTCGGCCAACAAAGCGTCCGCCATGGAATGCCCCGCGGGCTCCTCAAAATTCAATCGGTTGGCGGCCAGACTGTGCACCAACAGCACGGGTTCACCCGGTGCGCTGCCCGCGTGCCGCCGGAAGAGTTGAATGTTCCAGCCGTCCTCGGTGGTTATGGTGTGAACCTCCTTCGCCCGCTGTGGTTTGGGATAGCACATCATCAGCGCGAGCATGTAGCCGTTGAAGATGAGCGAGGCCAATACGGCCAGAACGACAATCCAGAAGATGAAGAGAAACAGTGTAGTCATGCTAGTCCCCCAAGGCATTTCTGCCGGTTTGAACTGCGGTTAAATGTTGCTTGACGACCTCAGCGGTCTTCTCGCTGAACCCCGGCAAGGCCGCAATCGCCTCGACCGGAGCTTCCTGTATTTTGGCTAAAGAGCCCAGCCGGTTCAAGAGCAGGCGTGCACGCTTCTCGCCAACCCCGGGAATCTGGGTCAATTGCGTACTGACCGAAGCCTTTCTGCGGCGTTTGCGATGGTAGCTCACTGCGAACCGGTGGGCTTCGTCGCGCAGCCGGGCCAGCACGTGCACCATCGGGCTGTCTTGGCGCGGCACAATCGGGTTGGCGCGCCCGGGAATGAAGAACCGCTCGGGCGAGCGCCCGCCCTCCTGCGCGCGAGCCTTTGCAATGGCTGCAACGTCCAAATCCTCGATCCCGAGATCCCGCAGCGCCGCAACCGCAACGTTCAACTGGCCTTTCCCGCCGTCGATGAGCGTCAGATCGGGGAGGTCATCCTCTTCGATCCCGCGCCTGTACCGGCGCAGCAATACCTCGCGCAGCATGGCGAAATCGTCCTGTCCTTCGACGTGTCTTACCGCAAACCGCCGGTAGCGGTGTTTCGCGGGCTGGCCATTCTCGAACACGGCCATCGAACCGGTGGACGATGCTCCCTGCTGCGTCGAGATGTCAAAACACTCGATGCGGTGGGGCGTGCGGCGCAGGCCCAACCGCCCTCGAATCTCCTCGAGGAGGTCGCGGTTGGCTTTTTCGCCCAAGCGCTTCTCTTCGAAGCTGCTTTTCGCGTTGCGGTTGGCCATATCCACGAGCGCGCGTTTCTCGCCCCGCTGCGGCGTGTGCACCGAAACCTTCCCGCCTCGCTGCTCGCTAAGTATCTCGCCAAGCGTGTCCGCATCCTCCAGCGCGACAGGCACAAGCACTTCCGAGGGAATGGTCGGCGAATCCGCGTAGTATTGCAGCAGAAACGACCCAAACAACTCGCCGAGCGGCATTTCCCGCTGGTTAAACGAAAACGAACGTCCCCCGGCCATTTTACCCCCGCGGAAGTACAAGACCTGAATCTCGCTGTACCGGCCCTGGGTGTGAATGCCGAACACATCCCGGTCCGCCGCACCCGGCACGGCAACCGTGCGCTGGCGTTCCATGGTGTGCCTCACGGCATACAGCCGGTCGCGCAACTCAGCGGCTTTCTCGTACTCGAGCTTTTCCGAGCAACGGGCAATTTGCTCGAGCAGGCGCGCCCCCAGATCCTGACTCCGCCCACCCAGTACGAGCAGCACCTGTTCGACAATCTCGCGGTAGTCCTCACGGCTGATGTAGCCCACACAGGGGGCCGCGCACTGCTTCATCTCATAATACAGGCACGGGCGCGCGCGGTTGTGCAACACCGCGTCCGAGCAAGTGCGCAGCGGAAACGCCCGCTGAAGCTGCCGTAGCGTGTCGCGCACCGCAGCAGCGCTCGAGTACGGCCCGAAATACCGTGAGCCGTCCCTGTGACGCCGCCGAGTGACAGTGACCCGCGGAAAATCATGCCCGACATTCACCCGCACGCTGACATACGTCTTGTCGTCCTTCAGGCGCATGTTGTAGCGCGGTTTGTGGTCTTTGATCAGGCTGTTCTCGAGAAACAGCGCCTCTTTTTCCGTGGTCGTGACCAGAAAATCGAGCTGCGCAACCCGGCCCATCAAAAACCGGACGGTGTAGCGCGTGTCGCTTTCGTTAATGTATGACCGGATGCGCGACCGCAGATCCTTGGCTTTGCCAACATAAATGACCGCGCCCTTCGCATCGCGCATGAGATAGCAGCCCGGTGCGGACGGCACATTGCGCACGTCGAAATGCTCGAGAAAATCCTCCGGCGATGCATACCGCGCCCGTTGAATCTCGATCGAAGCTCGTTCGACAGCGCCTGTGGGTTGTGTCTCAGCCATACCTCCCAAGCATAGCACACCCGCCCCGCCCCATGCGTCCGCGATGCACATCCCGAATCCCCCGCCATTCCCGAGAGGGTGGCTTCTTTCGAGTGCGGTGGCTTGCCGCCGCTTTGGTTCCGCCCGCTTGTCGGGCTTTGTCACTCCGAAAGCCCGAAGAACGGTCCATGTGTTCTCAACGTGTGCCCATTAACCATATCTCAGCTTTGCGCACATGCCGGCACGTTGGCTGGCAGGCGATAACCTGTTAAGCTGTGGAGCAGTTGATGGCGGACTAAACCTTAACCTGGTTTGGATACAGGCTCGAAAGGCGAACACCGATGAGTGGCAGAATTTCTCGCAGGCGTTTCTTGGGGGCCTCGGCCGCCATGGTGGCGGGCCCCGCCATCATGGCACGCGGAACAACCGATGGCCCGGACCGCGCCGAGCCGAGCAACCGCATTGTCATGGGGGCTGTCGGCCTCGGGTGGCAGGGTCCCGCGAATCTGAGGCAGTTCCTCGCGAACAGCGAGGTGCAGGTCGTGGCGGTCTGCGATGTGGACCAAAACCATCTCATGCAGACCAAGAGGATGGTCGACAATGCTTATGGCAACACGGATTGCGCCACGTACAACAACTTTGAGGAAATGTATGCGCGGGGCGACCTCGATGCGGTAAGCATCGCGCTGCCCGATCACTGGCACGCGATTCCCGTCATCGCCGCCGCTGATGCCGGGCTCGATATCTACGGCGAAAAACCCTTATCGCACAAGCTCGCCGAGGGCCGGGCCATGTGCGAGGCCGTTGCGCGCAACAACCGCATCTGGCAGACCGGAAGTTGGCAACGCAGCGTCGATAATTTTCGTCATGCCGCCGAGCTGGTGCGCAACGGCCGCATTGGCAAGGTAAACTACATCGAGGTCGGCCTAGGGCGAGGCCACACCGATTACGCCGAAACCGTCGACCAGACGGAATTCGGTCCGCACCCGCCTGAACTCGATTACGACCGCTGGCTCGGACCCGCCCCCGAGGCGCCGTATTGTCCCGCGCGGGTACACAAGAATTGGCGCTGGATTATGGATTACGGCGGAGGCCGCATCATGGACTGGGTCGGCCATCACCTCGACATCGCCCATTGGGGCATGGGCCTCGATCTCACCGGCCCCGTCACTGTTCAAGGCACCGCGGTCATTCCCAGCGGCCAGCTATGGGATGCACCCACCGAGTACGACTGCACCTGCACCTACGCAAGCGGACTCGAGGTGAAGATCAACAGCGAATTCCGCGGCGGCACGAGATGGGTCGGCGAGTACGGCTCGATCTATGTCTCGCGCAGAAGGACCGAAGCCGAACCCAGCGAAGTGCTCGAGGAAGTCATCGGCGACGACGAAATCCGACTCTACCACAGCCGGGACCATTACAAGAACTTCATCGACTGCGTCAAGAGCCGCGAAGAAACCATCACACCCTGCGAAGTGGCTCACCGGTCCGCGTCGGTCGGACACCTGTGCCTCATTGGGATCTACACCGGCCGAAAGATCACATGGAATCCCGACAATGAGACGATCATTGACGATCCAGGCGCTTCCGAGATGCTATCGCCGAATTATCGCGCGCCTTGGGAACTCCCTGCCTGATTGCCAGGCCCCCTGTTTTTACATAAGACCCTTAAAGTAAACACGTTACCGGTAAATAGCCTCGGTCTCTTCGAAATGCCGTTGGCGGTTTTCCCAACCCTATGCTATACTAGGGATTGAAGGGGAAAAGCCCATCTGTGGCCGAAGGCCACCGGGGATGAATAGAAGCAGCCCATTTTCGTCTGCATCAACGAATGTAGCTGCGACGGATCAAGATGGAGACCGGAAATATGCGAAACCGAGGCATGTCCTTGTTAGAATTGCTCGTCGTTTTGGCGATTCTGATACTTTTTGTAGCCATTCTGCTGCCTGCATTTGCCAATGCGAGAGGCATACCCGCACGACACAAATGTGCCGCGAACCTCAAGCAGTTGGGCTTGGCCAGCACCATGTTCGCCCGTGAAGATCCCCAGGGATTGTATCCCACCCTATACGCCGCCCAAACGCCCTTCGTAAACGCCGAAGGCGCGACAGCAGACCACAGCGACTTTCTGGTGATGCCCAGCCTCGACCCCAGCGACCTGTACCCGGACTACGTGATCGATCCTGCGGCGTTTGTATGCCCGAGCCTGCCCGACCATTCCACCTTCGACGGGCGTTTCGACGCCGTGGCCGATGCGCACGGCCGTTTGCTTGATGACCGCGGCCTTGGGCTTGCCGCGAAGAGCTATATGTATCTCGGCTGGGCCCTCGATCGGATCACACCGGACGACTCTCACGAATCTCTGGCAATCCTTGGCAGTGCGCAAGAGCTGACTGCACCCGCACAACTGGTCTTGGGCGTTGGGCCTGTCTTGGATGAATTGAAGCGCACCGAGAACCCCGAATTGGCCCAAATGGACATACCCGTGCCCGGCGGCCTGGGCACTGGCGGAGGCACGGTGATTCACCGTCTGCGCGAAGGCATCGAGCGCTTTGGCGTAACCGACATTAACAACACCGCGCCAGCGGCAAGAGCCGAAGCCGCCATCTGGGTACTGGCTGACCGGGTGCGAGCGCCACAGAAGGGTTCAAAAAGCGGCGCCAATGTGTTGTTCCTGGATGGGCATGTCGAGTTCGTGCCGTATGAGGCCAAAGCGCCGGTTACCCGCGGCATGGCGGACTTTCTGGACGCACTGCAATAGTCTACAAGAAGCTGTAACACCTCCTCCGAATACGTTCGGAGGAGGTGTTTTTGTTGGATAAGCCGCACACACGCCGAGGCACCTGCGCTTGCCGCCAAAGGCGGATAAAGCGCCGCAAGTTTGCCTTTGCGCGCATGAGTGCGTATCGTATGCCCGCATGGGACGCAAAACAGTTCGATTCAGATGTCACAGTTGTGGGCACTGCTGCACCGATGTGGTCTGCCTGCCAACGCCATGGGACGTGATACGCATCGTGCGAAACACGGGGAAATTGCCCAGCCAGTTTCTCGAGTTTCTCGGGCCGGACGAAATCAGCGAGGTCGACGACAACGACCCTACCTGGCTGGTGTGCGGCACAAAACGCTATCTCATGGCGCTGAAACGAGGTAAACGCGGCTGCTATTTCCTGAACAAAAGGACCAAGTTCTGCAAGATCTATGAACACCGACCGATCCTGTGCCGCCTGTATCCGTTCAAAGTGCAGGAGACCCGCAAAGGCAAGTTCAACGGGTTCACCCTGCACAAAGATGTGGGTTGTCCGCGGCATCGCGACGGCGAGGTCGAAACCAAACCGCTGCACAGACTTTACCGGCAGGATTGCGGCAATCAAAGGGATTACGAAGATCTGGTGCGCGCGTTCAATAAACGCGAGTACCCCGGTAAGAAACCGTCGGATTTCATTAAGCTGTTTGTCGAGGTAAAATGCACGCGCTAGACCTGACCATCGCATGCAGCGGCGCATCGCCTGAGGAGACCACCGCCGCACTGTCGAGCATTGCCCCGCTGCTGCACGAGTGCCGGGTCGCGGCCGAGTTCCTCATCATCACCGACGCTGTTGATGCGCAATTCCCCGCCGAAGTGGGCGGCATTCCCGTGCGGCTGGCCCACTGCGAGCGCACAACCTGTGGCGAGACCTTGCGCACCGCCGTCCGCGAGACCTCGGGGCGATGGCTCCTCACCCTCGAAAACCCAAGCCCTCACGACGCATCGCTGGTGTTCGCGTTCTGCCAGCGCCGCGACCGCGAAGATTTGATAATCGCCTCGCGCTATGCCAACGGCGGCGCATATACCATGCCTTGGTTTCGCGCTATTGTCAGCCGCTCGCTCAACTGGATGTACCGAAAGGCCTTGTCGCTGCCCATTCGCGACCTTTCTTCGGGAAGGCGCATGTACCGCACAAGTATGCTCCGGCGCGTCGCCATCGAAGGAGAAGACTACGACGTCTTGATGGAAATTCTGCTGCGCTTTATGGCAAAAGGCGGCAGCGTCGGCGAGCTTCCGTTTCATTTTGAGTCAAAGCAGTACCGACAGGAACGCGGGACGACTTTCCGCCTGTTCCGAAGCTGCCTGGGAACCCTCAAACGCATGCATGCGTTGCGCAACAGCATCGGCTTTCCGGACTACGATTACAGGGCGTTCGACAGCCGCATCTGGCTCCAGCGCTATTGGCAGCGCAAACGTTTCCAGATCATCCATCGCTTCACCGACAGCCCTGGACACATCCTCGACATTGGCTGCGGTTCGAGCCGCATCATTACCACCCGCCCCGAAATGTTTGGGCTCGATATCAACATCAGCCGGTTGCGATTCCTGCGCGACAAGGCGCCGCGCCGCCTCCAGGCAACCGCCGGCGCGTTGCCGTTCGCCGATGAGCAATTCGACATCGTGGTCAGTTCGCAGGTCATCGAACACACCGCCGAGTTGAATTGCATCCAGGAAGCCGCTCGCGTATGCCGTACCGGCGGCGTCTTGGTCATCGGAACGCCCGACTACGCAACATTCTGGTGGCCCGTCACCGAGCGTCTCTACGGGCTTGCACGCCCCTCCGCATACGCCGATGAACACATCATGCACTACACACGCCAATCATTGGCCCGCGAGATGGAGCGCTGCGGGTGCGAAATCGAAGAGTGCCGCTATGTCGGGGGCGGAGAACTTATCGCCAAAGCGATCAAACGCCGCCACCTCCCCGAGGGCCTGGGGCCGTCCGAACTGCGCCTGAATCAGGACTGACAGTGCCCCCGGCATGCAACTTCTCAGCTACGGTGCTCTTCTTGAACATCGGGAATGGCGGCTACAAAATATGCTATTTTCTCTTGCCTAAAATGCTTTTTCTGCTAAAAACAAGCTATGCACTTCGGGCAATTCGGCGTTGACTTCCCCCGGGCGGCGTGCTATAGTCGCGAGTAATAGTGGGAACCGAAAGCCAACAGTAGGGATTAAGTTGGGGAGTTGCGCGGGGACGCAAACGGGGAGCCTCCGTACCCTCGCTTGATGATGCAAAGAATACACCTTTTTACATTAGCGGGAGTCCGAACCATATGATGAAGTGGACTGTGATGATGATCCCCCAAGGCACGGGGACCACACGAAATCTGAGCCTCTCTTCCCTTCATATCTGGCTGACCGTCACAAGCTTTTGCGTTCTGGCGTTCACCTCCACATTCACATTGCAATTGTACCGCCATTCGAGAACCCAGGTGCATGAACTCGAGCGCACTGCCTTCCAGCTCCAAACCGCCCGAGGACCTGTCCACCGTATCGAAGGTATCTCGCCCGATGAACTGACCGCCATCGAAACAAGGTACCGCGAAGAGTACAGACAGAGCATCGATTCCATTACAAGCAAACTGAACCGCTTATATGAATTAGAATCCCAGATCCGTCAAGTCCATGATTTGCCCGCCAAGGTCCGATCGTCGGCCGACTACATCCGCGATGGCGTGGGCGGCGTAGGCGGTCCGCCTTCCGACTTGAGCGAAATGATGACTTCGGGACGGGATGAACTCATGCGTCCCTCCAATTGGATTTACGGGTTGTCTGAACCCTCCGCGGATTTGATTATCCAAGAGATCAACCTTCGCGCGGAAAGTCTCGAGGAACTGCTGGTTGCCACAGCTGAAAAGCGTGAGCGCATTGCCAGCACCCCCAACATACTCCCCACGTTAGATGCGCGCCGGCGCATCACATCGCGCTTTGGAAATCGACGTGACCCCTTCTCAAGGCGCATCCAGTTCCATTCCGGCCTCGATATTTCGGCAACGCCCCGTTCGCCCGTCCTCGCCACGGCAAAGGGGACGGTGGTTAAGTCCGAATACGACGGTCATCTCGGCAATGTTATCGAGATTGACCACGGATACGGGTTCTTGACCCTCTACGGCCACCTCGAAAAACGCCTCGTGAATGTAGGCGACGCGGTCGTGCGAGGCGATACAATCGGACTGCTCGGCACAACCGGCCGCAGCACCGGCTACCATGTTCATTACGAAGTCCACAAAAACGGGAAGAACATTGATCCCGAAACTACTCTGGTTAACTGAAAAATGTTAGATTCCGCAAAGAAAAGAGCCTACAACGAAGCCAACGTCGTCACCATCATCGGCCAAGGCACCACCATCACCGGCGAACTCAAGTCAAAGGGAACAGTGCGGATCGAAGGCATGGTGTCCGGGCGCATTCACTGCGATGACACCATCGTCGTCCAGGAAACCGGTCGCGTCAAAGCCGACTTGGTGGGCGGGCAGATCATCATCAGCGGAGAGGTCGAAGGCAATGTCTTCGCCCACGACCGCCTCGAGGTCACCGCGAAAGGCAAACTCATCGGCGATATCACCGCCCCGAAGATCGCCATTGCCGAAGGCGTGTTGTTCGAGGGCAAATGCCAGATGAAACCCCCGGGACAGCTTAAGCCGCCCACGGAAGACAAGCCCCTTTCCGAGGAACAGGCGTCCGCCGCGAAGAAGTGACCTTGGCCTCAAACGCCGAACCTCTCAGGTAGTGGCGAGCCAGCGACTGATGACCAGCGAGTCCGCAAATGTTGCCATCGCCATGAGCGGGGGGGTGGATAGTTCCGTTGCGGCGTCCATCCTCAGCCGCGCAGGCCATGACGTGACCGGCATGACCATGCGCATCTTTCCAGAGTGCGATGCCCCTAAGGCATCGAGCTCTATCGAGGAAGCCCGCCACATCGCCGCCCTCTTGGGCATTCCCCATCACGTGGCCGAGTTGACCGAGCCGTTTCGGCGAGAGGTCGTGGATTATTTCGTTGCAGAATACCGGCGCGGGCGCACCCCAAACCCCTGTGTCCGATGCAACCAGCGGATTAAATTCGCCGCACTATACGAGCAGGCCCGGGATCTCGGCGCAGAATACCTGGCCACAGGCCACTATGTGCGCGTGGTGCCCCGCGAGGGCCGTCTTGCCATCTGCCGCGCAGAATACCGCGAGAAGGACCAGAGCTACGTCCTCGCGGGCCTTACCCAAGAGCAGCTGCGCCACGTTCTCTTCCCGCTCGGAACGCAAGACAAGCAACAGACACGCGCCATGGCCAAAGCCCTGGGACTTGGGATAGCCGAAATACCCGAAAGCCAGGACATCTGCTTCCTCGAGGGTGGCAATTACCGCCGGTTTCTCCAAGAACATGGTCAATGCGGAACACCCGGACCCATTCTCTCGACCACGGGCAAGGTGCTGGGCATGCACACAGGCCTCACTGACTACACCATCGGTCAGCGCAGAGGTTTGGGGATTTCCGCGCCAGAACCCTATTATGTCCTACGGCTCGACCCGGAGCGCAATGCCGTCATCGTGGGCCACCATCGCGAAACCTTCGCAAACAGGCTCGTCGCGCGCGATGTCGTCTGGGGAGGTCTCCCGCCACAATCCGAACCGTTCCCATGCGACATTCAGATCCGGTACAGGCACGACCCGGCGCCGTGCACAATCGAACCCGGACCGGACAGTTTTACAGCCATGTTTGATAGCCCACAGCGCGCCGTAACGCCCGGACAATGGGCCGTACTATACCGCAACGACATGGTGCTCGCCGCAGGGACCATCGATACATTTGCATGAGCCGTTCGGCACATCCCGCGACACCGTACCTGGCCGCATTTCTCACCAATTCACGCACGCCTGAGTTGGGAGCAAATGCGGGCAATATCTGTGTCTGAACTCACCATCGCCATCGGGATCGCCATCGCAATCGCTATCGGGATCGAAATCGGGATCGCTATCGGGATCGAAATCGCAATCCATTCACGCAAAACCGTTTGCATAAGACGCCCATGCCCGGCCAGTTGAAAGCTCTAAAACATCCGCGCTAGACTCTTTACGGGAAACCAACCTTCAAGGAACGCCATGATTGCCAAAACCGTCCTACTGACTCTCCTGATTATTGGGGCCTCTAACGTGTCTGTCCGCGCAGACGAACGCCAGCTCACGTTTTTCCCCAAGAACCACGACCTCGATAACAACGACAATTTCTCGCCGGACATGCGCTTTCTGTGTTACGACACCCGCGACACCGTCGGACCGGGCATCGAGAACAGCCAGACCATTGAGATGGTCGAGCTCGCCACCGGCGAACAAACCATCCTCTACCGTCCCGAGCAAACCATAATCGGCCGCGACGCCGCGCCGGGCATTGGGGCTGTTTCGTTCTCCCCCGTCGCCAACAAGGTAGCGTTCATCCACGGCCCCCTGGTCGAGGAGGTACCCGAACGGGGATACTATGCCAGGGCCAACCGCGTAGGCGCCGAAGTCATCGCCGACGGCAGCATGCGTCGGGTATGGCTAGACCGCCGCGACGTGGCCACCGACCGCGATACGCTCCCCGGAGCGCATCGCGGCGGTACCCATCGGCACGAATACTCCTTCGACGGTAAGCGCATCGGATTCACCTACGACGACTATCTCATGCCTGAATACGGCCGCACCATCGGCTATATGGTCCCGCATTCCAAAGCGCCCGAGGGGGCTACCCATTACTTTGCCCTGCTCGTGCGCGTTGTGCCGCAGGGAACGGCCCAACCGGGCGAAATCGAGGCCGCCCTCGGTGATTCATGGGTGGGCCGCCACGGGCTTATGCGCGCGTTCATCGGCACGGTCCGCGAACCGGACGGCTCGTATCAGGATTCCCTGTTCGTCGTAGACGTGCCGGAAGATCTCGACATCACCACCGCCGACAGCGGTGCCGCAGACCGGTACCCCTCGCCGCCCGAGGGCCTTCTTGTTCGCCGGCTCACGCACGA
>SLSB01000327.1 GCA_007130675.1 Candidatus Hydrogenedentota bacterium
AAAATCGTCAGAGACCTATCGGTCACAAGAGTGTCTCGGACAAGTCCACGCCACAGCAGGAGGGGCAGCTTCTGCCTGCCCTACCTTCTCCGTGGGGTGCCCGGCCACACGATGTCGCCGCCGGAATACCGAGGACGCGTGCCCCGCCAGACGATATCACCGCCGAAATATTCGTGACTGCCGCCATTGTCATGCCGGTTTGCGCCTACACTGTAAAGGGTAAACGTGTGTTCGCCGGGAATGTAGACATACGGTTGTCCGGTAAACGGATCGACGGGCACTGACCCGCCCAGATCCTGGGCGATGGCATCGAGGCTGTCGGGGTAACTTCCGCTTTCGGCGTAATGCGTTTCGAGCAACAGCCCTATCCGCATTAGGTCGACCATGGCTTCGGTCGAGGCATACGCTTGCAGCACACTTGGGAAGGTGGGCACACTGCTCCGCGTATATCTCCTCAGAAATGAGAGTTCGTTAACCTCCGCCCGCATAGCCCAGATTTCGTGATGGACCTCATAATAAGGTTCTTGGGCTGCCTCGACAAACCGTTCCATAACCGCCGCGAACTTTCGGCGATCGGCGCTGAGCACGGCGTTCCCGGCGGGTGAGCGGTACAGAATGTCCGTAACGGCGTTGATTCCTGGTGAATAGTTTAGGTCTCCAAGCACGTAGACATCACCCTCATGCTCTTTTCGCATGGAGGCTATGGTGCTCATGGTTTGCGTGGCCAGGGCGTCCGCGAAAGCCTCGCGATGACAGAGGCCGGCGGTCGCTTGAATCAAGCTGCGCACTTGCTCGGGGGTGACCTGGCCCGGCAACAGCGAGGGCGCCATGTCCTCGAACAGGAGTGTGATTAACAGAACGCGCGCGATTTGCGAGTTCAACAGGGGTTCGGCGGCCAGCGTCTCGCTCAGAGCGGCAACGGCAAGGCAATTCTCGAGAACGCGAGTAGTGTCGCCTGCGCGTGCGCGCAACATAGCCTCCAAACGAAGCAACACCGCCATCTGGGTTACCGTTCTTCTATTCCAACTTGGCCGATCCCACCAACCAGGAGAATAGGGGCCGTCCAACAAAGGCCTGGCAAGCGTTTGAAGCACGTGAAGTGGACCCTCGGCGGGCCCCTCCCAAGGGGAGTCCACGACATACAGGAGCTCGCCCCGTTGAGCAAGACTGCGGATCTCCTCGAGCAATTCGCTATTCTCGGCCATAAACTCGCCGAGGATGCACATATCGCGATCGGTCCAGCCGGTCAAGCTCTTCTCTATTTCCAGGCTCAGGATTTCGTGCAAATGCCGCTGCCATCCCAAATCTTGGAGTGCGACAGTCAATTGACTAACAGAACCGCGCGGGGCCCTTGCGGCTTGAGAGGGCATATCCACGGCCGCATACTGCTTCTCATGGCGCGCGATAGCGGTGTCAGCGCGTTCTTGCAGACGTTGGATGGCCGTGGCATCGCGCCGGGACGCAATCCACGGGGTCACCACCACTAACGCCGCAGCCCCGAGAAACACCAGCGCCAACCATCGCAGCCCCGTGCGAGAGGATCTTCGCATGCGAACCTTTTCCTCCATCCACGCGCCGTTACACCCACACATCAGATAATGGCCGAAGAAGGAATACACGATCAAGGCACACCAACGACATAGGGCAAAACTGCTTCTGGAATGCCGGAATGCCTTCTTCAGCGCCAAAGGCGTGGGAACATGCCAGTGCTGCCTGCCGATTCGGGAGCGGACATTCGCGGACATTCGCTTACTGGAAAATCCACGTGAATCCGGTATACTGGACTCCAGTTGCAATAGGGCAACCAAGGGGGAGGTGCGCACCATGGCACACGAACTGAACCGCCGCGCATTCATGACATCATCGGCCGCGCTGATGACTGCGGGGGCAATGACCGAAACGCAGGCAGCCGAAGCCCTGCCGCTTGGGGCCGTGCCGCGCGCCAAGAAACCGGCGTTGGTGCGCGGGGCATTCTTCTACCCGCCCAAACAGGTGGTGCTCGATGGCAAATGCGAGGACTCGTGGAGCCAGCACAAGTGGTTTACCTGGCCGGGCAACCAGTTCGAGCCGGAAGCGCAACAACGCAAGTTCGAGGGCCAACTCGCCAACATCACGCGCGATCTGACATTGACGCTCGATATCGACCGCGCGCCTATCTACACCGACGCAGCCATTCATGCGTTCATCGCCGATGTCGAGGCGAAGAAGCCCGACGCGCTGCTGTTGTTCAACTTCTGGAACTCGTTCAGCGCAAAGATCTATCCGATTCTCGATGCTTTCGAAGGCCCCATTATTCTCTATCACCCCGTGGGCGCGAACCATCAGTTGCCGCCCGAGCGGTTCCGCACCGAAAAGGGCATGCAATACATCCACGGGATCGAGCACTGGGACGCCCTCGAGCGCGGCCTGCGCTCGGTGCACGCCAAAACGCGCATGGCGCAGAGCCGTTTGCTGCGGGTCTCCGGCCGCCTCGACAGAGAAACCGAAGATCATGTCGAGTTCTTCGACCTGCCCGTGCACGGCGTACCGTCGGAATATTTCAACGACATCTTTGACGCCACCGAACTCACGCGCGAAATGGGGCGCATGGCAACATCGGTTCGCAGACGCGCCAAGAAGGTCACTGACCTCGAAGAAAAGGCATTCCTCGATGCCGTGCGCGCGCACGCCGCGGTGCTCGAGATCATGGACAAGTTCGACGCGGACGCCATCACCATCGATTGCCTGTTTCTCAAACACCGGAAGCCTTGTCTGAGTTTCGCGCTCAACAACGGCGCGCTCGTGCCCTGCGGATGCGAAAATGACCTCAACGCCACATTGACCCTGATGCTTGGCGCCAACCTCTTCGGCCGTGGCGGATTCCAGCACAACCCCGAATTCGATACCGAAGAAAACCGCTATTTCGCCTCGCACTGCACCTGCACGACCAAACTCCACGGACCCGACGGCAAGGACGCACCCTACGCGCTGCGGCCATTTTTTCACCAGATGCCCAAGACGCTTGCGCTCGATGTCGACTGGCCCGAGGGCGAGCCCATCACCCTGGCCAAATACCATCGCGACGGAGACCGGCTCGATGCATGGCGCGGCGAGATTGTCGGCTCGCCGGGGTGCCCGCCCACCGGCGGCTGCGCCACCCGCGTGCTGGCGACCATCGACAACGTCGACGACATCTGCTCGATCTATGCCGGTCCGCATCCCGCGGTCTGGTGCGGCGACTTCGCCCGCCACGTGAAAACCTTCGCCGAGCTCTACCAGCTCGAGATAAGCACAAACTGCTGACCGTGTGACAGAAAAGCCCCGACAGGGACCAATCCGCACAGCCCGTGTGCGATCTACATCTGGAAAGTCGCGCTTCTCCTCGGTTCGTTGTGACGTTCCGCAGGAGAATCAAGGAACGGTTTCTTCCCCGATGCTTTACGTCCAACTTGTGAGCGGTCGGAATCAACCGGTAGGAAAGCAGTCGTCATCAAGCAGTTACTAATCTTCGTCGGATTCTTGCGAAATCCCTTCGGACCTATTAGGCTGGCGTCTGCACCCGACTCAGTGAGGGCCATCGTGCGTTGGGCAATCCTTCTTGGGCCGACGCACGGTCCGAAATGCAGGTGAGTCTACAACACGAACTGGCGAGGATTTGGGACAGATGAGGCACTATGCAACGGTCTTGGTTCTTGGAGTACTGCTGGTGTCACGCCCGGCATCCGTGGCGGCTGAAGACCAGCGCGACCGCCCGATTGTGGGGGCCATTCGCTGGGATGCCTGGCACGGCCCCGCCTCTGAAGTAGGCCTGATCGTCGAACGGACGCTCGCCCCGGAACACTGGCATCACCGGATTCCGTTCTACGGAAGGATCTTGAGCGACGATACCGTCGAGGTCCGCGCGAATACCCAGGAGATTATGGATCAGGAGATTGCGTTCGCCCGTGCCGCCCATCTCGATTATTGGGCATTTGTCGTGTATCCCGAAGACCATGCCCTCAGCCTCGGCCTCCAGCTCTATCTTTCCAGCAAGCACAAAAAACTCATCCGCTTCTGCCTCAACCTTCAGGGGGGCTGGGAAAGCGGAGGGGGGGCCGAAGCGTGGCCGCAGAAGGTCCGGCGCTATGTTTCGTATTTCCAGGAACCAACCTACCAGACCGTGC
>SLSB01000576.1 GCA_007130675.1 Candidatus Hydrogenedentota bacterium
GAAGGCGAACTGGTGGGCGTGCAGGGTCTTTGCACGGGAGCGCAGTCCCGCGCGTGGGCGCGCGAAGACATCGACATGCTTAAATCGGCCGGACAGATCATCCTGGGGGCGATTCGCCTCGCTGGCGCCTCGCGGTTGCTCGAAGAAAGCGAGCAGCGTCTGCGTATGGTGCTTGACGCTGCCTCGAATGGCGTGTTTGACATCGATTTCAGCACCGGCCGCGCCTATTATGGCGAAAACTGGGCGCATATGCTTGGATATGAACTTGGTGATATCGAGCCGACCTTCGAGGGCGTCTTGGCGCTTGTTCATCCCGATGATGTAGGCATCGTGAACGAAGCACTCCAGGCGCACAGCACGGGCCTGACGCCGCATTATGTCGCCGAGTTCCGCATGCGAAACAGCGACGGCAATTGGCAATGGGTATTGAGCCGCGGGAAGATCGTGGAACGCGATGCCGAAGGTGTTCCGCGCCGCCTGGTGGGCGCGCATACGGATATCTCGGTTCGCAAGCGCACGGAAGAGGCCTTGCAATGGAGCACGGCCAGACAACACGCCTTGTTACAGGCGATCCCGGACACGCTGCTCCGCGTGCGGCCCGACGGTGAGATATTCGATGTGCATGTGGCTGAGCAATCGCCGCTCGCGGATGCGTGGCGCGCCTGCCTCGGACAGCGCCTGTACGATGTGTTTCCCGAAGCCGTGGCCGAACAGGCCATGCACCGGGTGCACCGCGCGCTCGAGCACAACCGGACCCAAGTGTTCGAGTTCCGCGGCCATACCCCTGGCTTCGAGGGGGCGTTCGAGGCCCGCGCCGTGCCCGCCCATAACTCAGAGATTCTGCTGATCATCCGGGATGTCTCCGAGCGCAATCGTCTCGAGCGTGAAATCCTCGAGATCAGCGAGCGCGAACGGACGCGCCTGGGACAAGACCTTCATGACGGATTGGGCCAGCACCTCGTGGGCATCGAGTTTCTGCTCGATGCGCTGACGACCGAGTTGACGCGCGCCAAATCGCCGCTGGCCGATAACGCGCGAACTATTGCGGCACAAGCCGCCGAGGCCACGCAGCAGACCCGGTCGCTGGCCCGCGGTTTGCATATTGCGGGGCTGGGGGGAGATGGGCTGGCTGCCGCGCTCGAGGAACTCGCCAGCCGGACGGGCGCCGTCTATGACGTGGACTGCCGGTTTCTTCGCAGAGGCGCGATCCGGCTGCCCGAAGAAGAAGCCAACCAAGTCTACCGCATTGCCCAGGAAGCGGTGGCCAATGCCGTGAAACACGCGCAACCGGGATGCGTCTCGATTCATTTATCCCAGAACGATCGCCGCCTTCGCCTTGTGGTCGAAGACAACGGCGTGGGTTTCGACCCTTCCGCGAATACCGGCCCCGGCATGGGGCTGCACATCATGCGCTACCGGGCCCGGGTGCTTGCGGCGAGTCTCGAGGTCGATTCCGAGCCGGGCCATGGCGCCCGCGTGGTCTGTTCTCTTCCCTACGCCCGGCGGGATTGATAGCCCCTGCGGCGCACATGCAGATCAACCCGACAGGCCGGATGCGTGGGAGCGGTCTGAGCGGCCTGAGCGCCTTGCCGGATGCCCGGAAATTGCGGGCTCTCTCTTTCGCGATGTATTATTGGCGACTTCTACTAAGTCACGAGGCGCAGGGCCATCACGTTGACGGACGACGTGCCAGCGGAAAATGATTTTCGGCGTCTGGGTGTGCAAGGACCCACGGGAAAGGAAGACCGATGCTGTTCGATCTCGATATGATCAAGGAAACGTATGCGCGAATGCCGGGGCGTGTCGAGGCGGCGCGCAAGCTCTTGGGCCGGCCTCTGACCCTCAGTGAAAAAATCCTGTACAGCCACCTGCACGGGGATATGCCGGGTGCGCCGTTTGTGCGCGGCGAGTCATATGTCAATTTCCGGCCGGACCGGGTGGCCATGCAGGATGCCACCGCCCAGATGGCCCTGCTGCAATTCATGCAGGCGGGCAAGAAACGCACGGCCGTACCAGCCACGGTTCATTGCGATCACCTCATTCTGGCGAAATCGGGCGTCGCGGCCGATCTCGCGGCCGCACTGGACATGAATCGTGAGGTCTTCGATTTTCTGGCGTCTGTGTCGAACAAGTACGGCATCGGATTCTGGAAACCCGGCGCGGGGATTATCCACCAGGTCGTGCTTGAGAACTACGCGTTTCCGGGGGGGATGATGATCGGGACCGACTCGCACACGCCGAACGCGGGCGGCCTCGGTATGGTGGCCATTGGTGTTGGAGGCGCGGATGCGGTCGATGTCATGGCCGATATGCCGTGGGAGCTCAAGTTTCCGAAGCTCATCGGCGTGAAGCTTACCGGCGCCATGGGCGGGTGGACCGCCCCGAAGGACGTGATCCTCAAGGTAGCGGGCATTTTGACCGTCAAAGGCGGCACGGGCTGCATTGTCGAATACTTCGGGCCGGGCGCCGAGGCCATGTCCTGCACGGGAAAAGGCACGATCTGCAATATGGGCGCGGAAATCGGCGCCACGACATCGGCCTTTGCGTTTGACGATTCGATGGTGCGCTTTCTCGAGGCCACGGGCCGCGCTGAGGTTGCCGAGGCGGCCGAAGCCATCGGCGAGCACCTCCGGCCCGACCCGGACGTCTATGAACATCCAGAGGATTTCTATGATCAGGTGATCGAGATCGACCTGTCAACGCTGGAACCGCATTTGAATGGCCCGTTTACGCCTGACCTGGCCACGCCCGTGTCGGAAATGCGTGAAAAAGCCAAACAGCACGGCTGGCCGGAAAGAATCGAGGTTGGGCTGATTGGCTCGTGCACCAACTCGTCGTACGAAGATATGACGCGGGCGGCTTCGATTGCGCGCCAGGCCCGCGAGAAAAAACTCAGCGCGAAATCCGAGTTCACGATCACCCCCGGCTCGGAGACGGTCCGTTACACGCTCGAGCGCGACGGCCAGCTCGAGGAACTCGAGGCGATTGGCGGGGTGGTCTTGGCCAATGCCTGCGGCCCGTGCATCGGCCAGTGGGCGCGGCACCGTTCAGGCCCTGCTGACGAGCCGAACACGATCGTCACTTCGTTTAACCGCAACTTTGCCAAACGCAATGACGGCAACCCAAACACGCACGCGTTCGTGGCTTCTCCGGATATGGTCACGGCCCTGGCCCTGGCGGGCGAATTGGGTTTCAACCCGATCACCGATACGCTGGTCAACGCGGACGGCGAGACGGTTCGACTGGATCCGCCCGTGGGCCGGGAATTGCCGGCGGACGGGTTTGCCGTCGAAGACGCGGGCTATCAGGAACCTGCCCAGGACGGCAGCGGCATCGAGGTGGTAATCCAGCCGGATTCGAAACGCCTCGAGCGGCTCGAACCGTTTCCCGCGTGGGAGGGCGCCGACCTGACCGGTCTGCGGCTATTGCTCAAAGCCAAGGGGAAGTGCACCACCGACCACATCTCGATGGCGGGACCCTGGTTGCGGTTCCGGGGACATCTGGACAACATCTCGGACAACTGCTTCATCGGCGCCATCAACGCGTTCAACGGCGAGGCCAACAAGGTCAAGAACCAGCTCACCGGCGAATACGGCGAGGTGCCGGCGGTGCAGCGGCAATACAAGGCGCAAGGTATCGGTACGGTCGTAGTCGGTGACGAGAATTACGGCGAGGGGTCTTCGCGCGAACACGCCGCCATGGAACCGCGCCACCTCGGCGTGCGGGCCATTCTGGTCAAGTCGTTTGCCCGGATCCACGAGACCAATCTCAAGAAGCAGGGGATGCTCGCCCTCACCTTCGCCGAGCCCGCGGACTACGGCAAGGTCCAGGAAGACGACACCATCGACATCCTCGGGCTGACCGAATTCAAGCCGGGCAAACCGCTGACCGTCGTGCTGCACCACGCCGATGGCACGGCCGACGAGTTTCGCGTCAACCACAGCTACAACGAAACCCAGATCGAGTGGTTCAAGGCCGGGTCCGCGCTGAATCTGATCAAGGCACAGTCAGACGGATAACCCGCAGACCGGGGTTGCGAAGAAAGCATCTGTCTTTTCCGAACACAGATTGTTTCGGGACATTTCACAGCAGCCTGCGTCATGTGAGCATCGCAATCCATTCATGCAAAACCGTTTGCGCAA
>SLSB01000687.1 GCA_007130675.1 Candidatus Hydrogenedentota bacterium
GCGCAGTGGGCAAGGTGCTCCCCGAGTTGAACGGCAAGCTTGACGGCATGGCCATGCGCGTGCCGGTCAAAGATGGTTCGGTGGTGGACCTGGTAGTCGAACTCGACAAGCAGACGACCGCCGAAGAGATTAATGCGGCCATGAAAGAGGCCGCCGAAGGCCCGCTGAAGGGCGTTCTCGAATACTGCGAAGATCCGATTGTGTCGTGCGATGTGATCGGCAACCCGCATTCGAGCATTTTCGATGCACTGAGCACCACGGTGCTGGACGGCAACTTCGTGAAGGTCGTTTCCTGGTACGACAATGAATTGGGCTACTCGGTACGCTGCGTGGACCTGTTCAAGAAGATGGCATAGCAGCAAAAATGTGAACCGGGCCCGCGTGTTCAGCGCGCGGGTCCGTTCCATAAACATGGCGGAGTGACAGTCATGGCCAAGTTGACGATTGAAGACCTCGATGTCAAAGGCAAACGTGTGTTGATGCGCGTCGATTTTAACGTACCGCAGAACGAAGACGGCACGGTCCGTGACGATACCCGCATCCGCGCGGCCCTCCCGAGCATAAGCTATGTGCGCGATAACGGCGGCATGCTGATCCTGATGTCGCACCTCGGGCGCCCGAAGGACCCGAACAAAGCTGAATCGGACGAAGAAAAGGCCAAGATCATCGAGGCCAACAAGAAGTTTCGCATGGACCCGGTCGCGGACAAGCTGCGCGAGCTGGCCGGCGGTAACGTGCTTAAAGTAGACGGTGTCGTTGGCCCCGATGTGAAGCAGGCGGTTGAGGGCATGCAGCCGGGGGACATCATTCTGCTCGAAAACACGCGCTTCCATGCCGGTGAGACGAAAAACGATGAGGCGCTTTGCAAAGAACTGGCGGCGTTGGGTGATGTCTATGTGAGCGATGCATTTGGCAGCGTTCATCGCGCTCATGCCTCGACCGAAGGCGTGACCAGATTTATGGAGAAAAGCGCTGCGGGCTACCTTGTTGCCAAAGAGATAGCCTATTTTTCGAAAGTCCTCGAGAATCCGGAACGGCCGCTCACGGCCATCCTCGGTGGAGCCAAGGTCTCCGACAAAATCCCCGTGATCGACAATCTTCTCAACTTGGTCGACACGTTGATTATTGGCGGGGGCATGGCGTATACGTTTATGAAGGCGCAGGGCTACGAGATTGGCGATTCGCTGCTGGACGAAGGTGGCATCGACGCGGCCCTCAAAGCCATCGAGAAAGCCAAGGAAAAGGGCATCGAGCTGATTCTGCCCGAAGACACCGTGGTCGCGGATGCATTTGATGCAAGCGCCAATACCAAGATTGCCGAGCTGGGGCAGATCGAGCCCGGCTGGCAGGGTCTTGACATCGGACCGAAGACGCTGGCCAAGTTCGAAGAGGCAATCAAACGGTCAAAAACGGTAGTATGGAACGGCCCGGTGGGCGTGTTCGAGATGGAACCGTTTGCCAAAGGCACCAAGGCGATTGCCGAACTGCTGGCCGGTTCTGATACCATTACCAGTGTCATTGGCGGCGGCGATACCGCGGCGGCCGTCACGCAGTATGGACTGGCTGACAAAATGTCGCATGTGTCGACCGGCGGCGGAGCCTCTCTCGAGATGCTCGAGGGCAAAGAATTGCCTGGGTTGGCCGCGTTGACCGACAAATAGTGTTGAAGGAGGCGGGCCGCGCGGCCCGTCTCGATACATCCTGATTACCCGGGTCTCGGCCGCGCGCTGCACCGGCGGCGGACTTGGAGCCGGGTGAATTGAAACATGAGGTGACCAGCAATGACGATGACGACCGAACGCAAGACCGAGATCATCAAAGAACACGCCAAACACGAGGGCGATACCGGTTCGCCGGAAGTGCAGATTGCCCTGCTCACAGAACGTATCCGCTATCTCACGGAGCATTTCCAGAAACATAAGAAGGACTTCGCGGGACGGCGCGGTCTTCTCAAGCTTGTGGGACAGCGGCGCAATCTGCTCAACTACCTTCGCAGTAACGACATCGAGCGCTACCGCGCAATCGTAAAGACGCTCGGTCTGCGCAAGTAACAGTAGGCGGCATGTATTTGCGGCCTTGCAATGACGAACATACGAAACAGATAAACGAATCGAATTGATGGACATCTTGGAACGGGGTGAGAGACGTTCCTAGACCCAATGGAGTTCAGTGACATGATCGAACGTCTCTCCGTACAGATCGGACAAAGCGAGATCCATTTCGAGACCGGCCGGATCGCGAAACAGGCCCACGGATCGGTGCTTGTGACTCAGGGCGACACGATGGTGCTGTGCGCCGCGTGCGTCTCGCCCGAAGCCCGGCCCGGGCAGGATTTCTTCCCGCTCACGGTGGATTACCGCGAGAAGAGTTCCGCCGCGGGCAAAATACCCGGCAACTTCTTCCGCCGCGAGGCGCGCCCCAGCGAACGCGAAGTGCTCGTGTGCCGCCTGACCGACCGGCCCCTCCGGCCGCTTTTTCCCAAAGGCTTCGTCAATGAGGTGCAAGTGTGCTCGACGGTTTACTCGACCGACAACGAGCACAATCCCGATGTACTGGCGATTAACGCCGCGTCGGCCGCCGTTCACATCTCGAAAATGCCGTTTGACGGCCCGATTGGCGCGGTCCGTATCGGCATGATCGACGGCGAACTCGTGGTGAACCCGCTGATGACCAGCCAGATGGAAATGAGCACCCTCGATTTGGTGATTGCCGGTACACGCGACGCCATCACCATGGTCGAGGGACTTGCCGATGAAGTGCCCGAGGACATGCTTCTCGAGGCCCTCGATCTCGGGCACGAGCAAATCAAGAAGATTTGTGACTGCATCGACGAACTGCGCTCGAAAACCGGCGAAGAGAAGATGCCGTTCGAGCCCGCCGAGCTTGACCCGCAGGTTGTCAGCGATGTGCAGCGCATCGCCCTCGAACCCCTGAAGGCCGCGCTGAACACTACCGGCAAGCATGAGCGCCAGGCAGCGGTGGACGCCGTTGAAGCCACCCTCATGGAAACGCTGCTCGCCGAATATGGCGAAGAGCGGTTCGAAGAAGTCGGCGGCGACATTCGCAGCGCGATTGGCAATCTCGAGAAGAACCTGATGCGCCAGGCGGTAATCGAGACCAATACCCGTGTAGACGGACGCGGACTGAATGTTGTGCGCGACATTTCCATCGATGTGGGGGTGCTGCCCCGCGCACATGGTTCGTGCCTTTTCACCCGCGGCGAAACCCAGGCGCTGGTCAGCACGACGCTGGGAACTCGCAGCGACGAACAGCGCCTCGATGAGCTGACCGGCGAAGAATTCCGGCGCTTCATGCTGCATTACAATTTCCCGCCATGGTCCGTGGGTGAAGTCCGCCGCATCATGGGGCCCGGCCGGCGTGAAATCGGCCATGGCAAACTCGCCGAACGCGCGCTTTCGGGTGTCCTGCCCTTCGCAAATGACGAAGAAGCCGCGGCCGAGCCTTCGCCGGATGAGGATTTCCCATACACGATCCGCGTGCTCGCGGACATCACCGAGAGCAACGGCTCGAGTTCGATGGCATCGGTGTGCGGCGGCACGATGAGCCTGATGGATGCCGGCGTTCCGATTATCGCCCCTGTTGCGGGCGTGGCCATGGGCCTCATCAAAGAAGGCGATGAGGCGCGCGTGCTCACCGACATTCTTGGCGTCGAGGACCACCTCGGCGACATGGACTTCAAAGTCTGCGGCACAGCGGACGGCATCACCGCGTTTCAGATGGACGTGAAGATTAAGGGTATCAGCCGCGAGTTGATGAGCCAAGCCCTCAACCAGGCCCAGGAAGCGCGCATGCATATTCTCGACAAGATGCTCGAGTGCCTGCCCGCCCCGCGCAAGGACGTGTCGCAATATGCGCCGCGCATCTACACCATCAAGATCGACGTCGAGAAGATTCGCGACGTCATCGGACCCGGCGGCAAGGTCGTCCGCGGCATTCAAATGCGCACCGGCGCCGAAATCAACATCGAAGACGACGGCACAATTCACGTCGCATCGGTAGATAAGGACAGCGCCGACGAGGCGGTGGCCATGATTATGAGCATCACCGCCGAGCCGGAAGTCGGCACCATCTATCCCGGCACGGTCAGCCGTGTGCTCAATTTTGGCGCCTTTGTTAGCTTCATGGGCGGCAAAGAGGGCCTGGTGCACATTTCCGAACTGGCGCCGGGCCGCGTGAACCGCGTCGAGGATGTCGTGAACATCGGCGATGAAATCCACGTGAAAGTCGTCGAGATCGACAACATGGGCCGCTTGAACCTCTCGAAAGTCCAAGCCGACGCCGAACTGGGCCACCTGACCGAGGATGAAATCGCTGAGATGGAGCGCTCGCGCAGCCGGGAACAGGACCGCGATCGTGGCGATCGTGGCGATCGCGGCGACCGCGGCCGGGGCGGGCGTTCCGGCGGCCGCGACCGGGACAGGGGCGGCCCCCGCGGTCGTTCGCGGCGGTAAGCAACCTTTCGATGGCGCTTCCTGACGGGAAGCGCCATCGTTTCATGAAGGATCTATGGCACAGACATTCTCACCACCGGTCGAGACACGCCCACTGGTTCGTGTCCTCGACAATGGCATCACCTTGTTGACCGAACGGTTGCCCTACGTGCGGTCCGTAAGCCTCGGGGTATGGATCAAGACGGGCTCGGCCAGTGAACCGCCGCGGATTACCGGCATTTCGCATTTCCTCGAGCACCTGTTCTTCAAGGGAACAACGACCCGCACGGCGCGGGAATTGATGGAGGCCATCGAATCGCGCGGCGGGCATCTCAACGCCTATACCGCGCGCGACTATACCTGCATTTACGCCAAGACGCTCGATGACCACTTGGCCACCGCCGTCGAGCTCCTCGGCGATATCCTCTGCGATTCTCAGTTTTTCGATTTCGAGAAGGAACGCAACGTAATCCTCGAAGAAATCGCGGCAAATGAAGACGTTCCCGAGGAATACATTCACGACCTCTTCATGGCTGAGCTGTTTCCAGAACACTCACTAGGTGCGCCCATTGCGGGCACCCAGGAATCCATGGCGGCCATCACCCTCGAGGATGTGCGCGCCTACTACGCGAAATGGTACCGGCCCGAGAACATCATCATCTCGGCGGCGGGCAATTTTGACGAGGGCGTCATCGCCAAGCTTATCGAGAAAGCGCTGGCCCCTCTCGAAGCGCGAACCGGCCCGTCCGCGCCGTATTACGACGCCCCCGTGATGGGCGCGGGCATCCGCGAGTTTCCGCGGGACATCGCCCAAAGCCACTACTGCATCGGATTTCCCGGCGCCGCCACCGATAACCCTCACCGTTTTGTGTATGACGTGCTGAGCAACACCCTGGGCGGCGGTTCGACCTCTCGCCTTTTCGATCGCATCCGCGAGCAGGAAGGGCTGGCATACGCCATCTACACGTTTCAATCAGCGTATTATCGCGCAGGATTTCTGGGGGTGTATGCGGCGGTCGCCGCGGAAAACCTCGACCGCGCCCTGGCCATCACGTTCGAGGAAATTCGGAAACTGCGCGAGACCCCCATCAGTGCCAGCGAACTCGAACTCAACCGCGAGCAGCTCAAAGGCAATCTGGTCATGGCGCTCGAGAACACCTTCCACCGGATGGGCCGCATGGCGAAATCCTACATGTATCATGGCCGCATCATGCCGGTCGAGGAAGTCTTGGCCGAGGTTGATGCCGTGACCTCAGAAGCCGTTTATGGTCTTGCAGACACCACGTTTCGCCCGCAGGCCTGCGTGATGACCATACTGGGTCCCGACAACGCCCTGCATGTCCAGGAGGTGCCCCTATGACGGCTCCCCTTCGCGTACAGATCGCCCAGGAACCGGGCAGCGAGGACATCCCGTTGCCCGAATACGAGAGCGAACATGCCGCAGGCATGGATGTGCGCGCCGCCGTGAAAGAGCCCCTCACGCTGCAGCCCGGCGACCGCGCTCTCGTTTCAACAGGGCTGCGCATCGCACTTCCGCCCGGTTATGAGGCCCAGATTCGCCCGCGAAGCGGCCTCGCCATCAAACATGGCCTCTCGCTGCTCAACACCCCCGGAACTATCGACGCCGATTACCGGGGCGAAATCCGCATCATCATCGCCAATCTCAGCCACGAGCCCTACACGATCGAGCGGGGCGACCGCATCGCCCAGATGATCATTGCCCCCGTCACCCGCGCCGAATGGGACGTCGCCGACAGCCTCGAAGACACCTTGCGCGGGGATGGCGGTTTCGGAAGCACAGGAAAACAGTAAGGGATTGCAGGATCTCGTGACGGATCCTGTCAAGGATTCAGGAGCGCGATGGTGCGAACGATGGCCATCATAGCCGGTGCACTTGCACTCTGCGGTGGGTCTCCGGGACAGCCCTCTGACGATGTACTTGTTGGGATAAACTACTTTGCCGGATGGTGGGCGCCGCTTCCGAACAAATGGCATGACGCCGAAGGCAGGGACTGGCGCGAACGCTTTCCGGAGCGCGTGCCGCTGTTGGGCGAATACAACACACAAGAAACCATGGACCGTGAGATCGTGGCGGCGGCGGAACATGGCGTCGATTTCTTCGCGATTCTCTGGTACTACAACAGACCGGGCACGGAGGCCGAGCCAAACGCGCGCTTTCTCGAACGGGGCGTGACCAACTTCCTCGAATCCCCCGAGAATCACCGGATGCGCTTCATGTTGGAGTTCTGCAATCATCCTCCGTTCGAGGTCGTCGCCGACGAGGACTGGGCCTACTGCGTCAAATTGTGGACCGAGTGGATACAGCACCCCCAATATCTCCGAATCGACGGCAGACCCGTGTTCAAGGTGCACGGATTCCACCATTTCCACGTGCAAAATGACCGCGACCCAGCCCTGAGCCGGAAGCGCCTCGAACTGCTGCGTCAGTCCGTACGCGACGCGGGGGCGGGCGAGATTCTGATCGGGTGCGGTGTCAGCGATCATGAAGCCATCCCCGAAGGGCATCCGGCAACAGCGCTTTTCGATTTCACCGCCGTATACATGGGCGTCCCGGCACTCGAGCAGCGCCAGGATGACTATCCCTACGGAATCCTCATCGAACACGCGCGGACATCGTGGAACGTTCACCGGGATGACGCCCTTCCGCACATGCCGTATGTACCAGCCGGCTGGTCACCGCGGCCCTGGCCTGACCCCCGGCCCTATTTCGCGTTTCCCACGCGCGAAGAATGGCGCGCAGCCCTCGAAGGCGTGAATGACGCCCTTGCCAGTTCGCCTGCCCTCGGGCTTCCCGGCCGGAAAGCCTTCACCATCTACGCATGGAACGAATTCGGCGAAGGCGGCATTGTCGCGCCCACCCGCGGTGACGGAATGATGAAACTCGAGCAGATTGAGGCCGTCTTCGGAGTCTCTGAAACGGATTCCGAGTCTCCCCCACCCCCCGGCTGACAGAGAACGTCACCTTCCCGCATCATGCGTCGCTGGCAGCGCCGCCCACGCGCTCTGAAGCCACAGCGGGGAATTGGAGGGGTGTGCCGCCACCGCTTGGCAACAGGTCTTGGGGCGACATATACTCAAGCCGCTGGAGCCATGGGACAGGCGTAGCGTGAGTTCATAAACCGGGCAAGGGAGAGATGTGTGTCGTTTCTGTTCGACGCAAAGCGCGCGGTTACGTCGGTGTTGCGGCGCATTCTCACCCCGTACCTCGACAATCGCGTATATACCGTGCGGCACGGTATTGCGGCCGGGTTGAAGCGCCGGGGCGGTGTCGGGTTCATCAGACGGCCCCTGTCGAAAGAGGAAACCTTCGTTCAACAGCTCGATCTTCGGAACCTCGTGGCCTACGACATCGGGGCATACCAAGGCGAATACACGCTTTTCCTGGCCCGCGCCGTGGGGCCGAACGGGCAGGTCGTGGCCTTCGAGCCCAATCCCCGAAGCTACCAACGCATCGTAGAAAACGTCGCCCTGAACGGGTTCGAGAACGTGCGCACATTGAATAGTGCGGTGGGCGCGCATTCCGGCGAGGCAACCCTCACGTTTCGCCAGTCCGAATACGCCATGGGGTCACTCGACAAGGATCTTGCCGCCGAGATGACGGCCAGGAGCGATGCTCAAGATGCCAGGGTCCGCATCGAGCCGCTCGACGGACTCATCGAGCAGGAACGCCTGCCCGGGCCTGATTTTCTCAAGATCGATGTCGAAGGCTTCGAGTTTGACGTTCTGACGGGCATGTCAGAGACCCTTGCGCGACACAGACCGGCTCTTCTGATTGAGATGCATGGCGCAGGGATGGAGCGGAAAGCAGAAAATGCGCGCCAGGTAGTGGATTTTGTGCTCAGTCGCGGGTATTGCGTGTTCCACGTAGAATCGGACAGGGAAATCGACCGCGAAAACGCCTCTGTTGCCCGCGAGGGCCACATCTGGTGCCGCGCCTCTGAAGACGTGTCGGCTTCCCCGTAAGCTCCTGCTGAATAATGCTTTACCGAGCCGCCGCTTTCTCTGGAATAGCGCACTGGCAAACAGGTGTTAGATTTAACACGGTTTACCTGAGAAAAATCACAGAAGGAGGAACGGTGATGAAGTATGTGCTTTCCGAATCAAGAAACTGGCAGGCCCGGGTGCTGATGGCGGCTGTGGCGGCTGCGATGGTCTTGAATATCGCAGCGTTCGCAGCAGACGACGAGTATGAGCCGCAGGATTTGAGCGGAAAGAGGGTTGCTGTCCTTGCGGGCGAAGGCCTGCATGATGCCGAAACCATTGTGCCCATCGGATTTCTGGTCAATCGCGGCGCCGAGGTGACGGTGGTGGGCGTCGAGCCCGGCTATGCCAAAGCTTACAACAGCGACACCTACGTGCGGATTGAGAAATCCGTGGATGACGTGAGCCCCGACGATTTTGACGCGATCGTGATTCCCGGCGGGCGTTCGCCGGCTTTCTTGCGTGAACATGAAAACGTCGTGGCGTTTACGCGCGCTGCCGTCGAGCAGGGCAAAGTGGCCGCGGCCATCTGCCATGGCCCGCAGTTGCTGATCACGGCCGGGGTGCTTGAAGGCAAGAAGGCAACGGCTGTCAGCGGTATAGCCGACGAGCTTAGAGAAGCCGGCGCCGAGTACGAAGACGTTTCGATGTTGCGCGACGGCAACATTATTACCTCGAGAATACCGCAGGATCTTCCGGATTTTCTGCGTTCCATCGAGAAGGCCATCGCCGAAGGCTAGTTCGTCCTGTACATATCCAATTCAGGGGCAGCCTTGGCATGTGCGAGTTAAGGCTGTCTGTTTTTTTGGGTGATTTGGCGTGTCCCCCTCCTTCAACGCCTTTTACAGGGCCTTGGCGCGGCATTTGTAGCGATAGCAGGGGCTTTTCCTGTAAGCTATAGGCATACGCAGGGCGTTGCGGGGGCGAAGAGCAGCGACGGGGCGCGGGTAGTCTTTCGCGTGATTACGGAATGGCCAAGCCGGGCAATGTGCTTTGTTTTCACTTTCGGAAACGTTACAACCCGGCAGAAGTGCCCTGTAGTGCGCGTTTTTGGCGCAGAACGGTGTGAAATTCGCTCAAGAGCGTGTTCACGAGCGCATATTCTGCGCATGTATAGGAAGTAAAGGGATATCAGCATGGCAAAAAACATCTACGAGAAAATCTGGGATGCGCATGTGGTGCATCAAGAGCCTGGGCAGGACACAGTCTTGTTCATTGACCGGCATTACGTTCACGAGGTGACGTCTCCGCAGGCGTTCGAGGGGCTGCGTCTCGCCGGGCGCACGGTGCGGCATCCAGAACTTACGTTCGCAACGATGGACCACAATATCCCGACAACGGACCGCACGAAACCTATTGCGGACTTGTTGTCCAAGACCCAGGTCGAGACGCTGCTGAGCAATTGCAGGGAATTTGGCGTCGAGTGCTTCGACATGGGCAGCGATTTCAGCGGGATCGTGCATGTCATCGGGCCGGAGCTGGGCCTGACACAGCCGGGATTCACCATTGTCTGCGGGGATTCGCACACCGCGACGCATGGCGCTCTGGGCGCGTTGGCGTTCGGCATCGGCACCAGCGAAGTCGAGCATGTGCTGGCGACCCAGACCCTCCTCCAGCGCAAATCCAAGACCATGGAAGTGCGGGTCAACGGCACGCTCGGAGCCGGTGTGACGCCCAAAGACGTGATCCTCGCCATCATCGGTAAGATAGGTACGGCAGGCGGCACAGGGTACGTCATCGAATACACCGGCGATGTGTTCCGCGATATGACTATGGAAGGCCGGTTGACCGTGTGCAACATGAGCATCGAGGCGGGCGCGCGGGCGGGTCTGGTCTCACCTGACCAGACCACCTTCGACTATCTCGCGGGGCGCCGCTACCTTCCCCAGGACAAAAGCCACGAGGAGCTCGTCCGCGAATGGCAGGCGTGGGCATCGGACCCTGGTTGTTCGTACGACACGCTGGTCGAGCTGGACGGTGCGGATATCGCGCCCCAAGTCACGTGGGGCACTTCGCCCGGAATGGTTACGGGGGTCAACGGCACGGTGCCGCGCCTCGCCGACATCGCCGACTCCAACACGCGCCTTGCAGCGAACAAAGCCCTCGAGTACATGGATTTGGCGGAAGGACTGCCCGTCACCGAGATCAAACCCAACAAGGTATTCATAGGCTCATGCACCAACGGACGGATCGAAGATTTGCGCGAGGCCGCGAAAGTGGCCGCTGGCCACAAGGTGCACTCGAGTATCGAGCAGGCGCTCATTGTGCCGGGCTCGCAGCTGGTCAAGGTCCAGGCAGAAAGAGAAGGGCTCGACGCGATCTTCAGAGAGGCCGGGTTCGAGTGGCGCGAGCCGGGCTGTTCGATGTGTCTGGCCATGAATGCCGACGTGCTGAACCCCGGCGACCGGTGCGCGGCCACCTCGAACCGCAATTTCGAGGGCCGTCAAGGTAAAGGCGGCCGCACACATCTCGTCAGCCCGGCCATGGCTGCCGCGGCCGCTATCGAAGGCCATTTTGTCGACATTCGGGATTGGGTCTATAAGTAAGCGGACAGACGGAGGCCTCACGAAAGCCGAAGGAGGACACCATGGGCTGTTGTCTGGGCATCGTCGCGATTTTATTCCCACGTGTGGCCCTGGTTGTGATGGGATTGACCAGCTATGGGGGCCGCGCCTTCGATACCCTCCTGTGGCCGGTGCTCGGGTTCGTGTTCATGCCGTACACGACCTGCGCATATGCCTTTGCGTTGAATTCGCTGCAGGGCCTGCAGGGCTGGGGGCTTGCGGTCCTCATTGCCGGGGTCATTCTGGATCTTGGCAGCCATGGCGGCGGGGCACACTCAGGCCGATACCATTACCAACGTGTCAGGGTGCATCGGCATCATTGAGCACGCAACGAATACGACACTGAACATCGTTGAAGGAGTAACCGCATGAAACCATTTACCAGATTGACCGGAATCGTGGCGCCCCTCGAGGCGCTTAATGTCGATACGGACCAGATCATCCCGAAACAGTTTCTTAAACGCGTGGCGCGCACGGGGTACGAGGACGCGTTGTTTTTCGACTGGCGGTTTCTCGAGGACGGCAAGACGCTGAATCCTGAATTCGAGATGAATGCCCCGCGTTACCAGGGGGCGAGCATTCTGTTGACGAAAGACAACTTCGGGTGCGGGTCGTCTCGCGAACACGCTCCGTGGGCGCTGGATAATTACGGATTTCGCTGCCTTCTGGCGCCGTCGTTCGCCGACATTTTTTACAACAACTGTTTCAACAACGGTATCTTGCCCATTCAACTGCCCGCCGCGATTATCGAGCGGCTGTTCGAGGAAGTGCGGGCCACGGAAGGCTACAGCCTGACGGTTGATCTGCCCGCCCAGACCATCTTCAAACCCAGTGGCGAGACCATCGCGTTCGACCTCGACCCCTTCCTCAAGGAACGGCTCATCAACGGGTGGGATCAGATTGCTCTCACATTGCGTCATGAGGATAAGATTCGCGAATACGAGAAAGCCCGGGGGCTGGCATAGGCGAGTGGCGGGTTGGAAGGTGCGAACGTTCGAAGGGTGTATAGGGGTGTGAAAGCTAAGAAGACGGGGAAGAAAGCAGCAGCAGCAACGCCTCCGCGTGCACTGGCCTGGCTTGAACGGCCGCATGCGGGCATTGCGCTGATCCTCGGTCTCGGTTTGCTGTTCTGGCTTTGTTTTGCGGTCGCGGGCACGTTCTCTGCCGCCGAGGAGCGCATCACGGGCGTCGATCCCGTCGCGTACTACGCGTGGATCCGGTCTCTGGCGTTTGACCGCGACCTCGATTTCGAAAACGAATACCGCACGCTGGTTCCCCAAGAAGCCCTGAGCGAGGGCAGCCCGGTCGATCCCGATGGTCCGCGCACGGCGACGGGCCATGTCCAGAATGTGTTTGCAATAGGCCCCGGGCTGCTGTGGGCGCCCTTCCTTGCGGCCGGGCATGTTGCCGCAAAGCTGAGCGGCGTGCCGGCCGACGGGTTTTCGCAGCCCTATCACACGGCGGTGTTTCTGGCCAATGTGGTGTACGGGACGGCAGGTGCGTTGTTGCTCGCGGCAGCTCTGCGCGCGTGGTGGGACCGGCGAACCAGCGCGCTTGCGGCGGTGGGCGCATGGGCCTGTTCGCCCGCGCTCTATTACACCTTCGGCCAGGAGGCGATGTCGCACGCGCCTTCGTTTTTCGCCATGGCCCTGTTTCTTTGCGCGTGGTTGCACCTGCGCAAACGCGAGGCGTGGTGGGCCTGGGCGCTGATCGGCGCCGCCCTCGGCCTGGCCGCGCTTGTCCGCTGGCAGAACGTGACCTTCGCCATCATACCTGCCATTGATCTGCTCTGGAAACCTGATGGCAAGAAGATTGCCCGCCTCGCTATATGCGCAGTCGCGACCGTGGCCGTGTTCAGTCCACAGATGGCGGGCTGGCATGTCCTCTATGGTTCCCCGCTCACTATTCCCCAAGGCGAGGGATTCATGACCTGGCTGCGGCCCGCCTTGTTACGGGTGCTGTTTTCAGGCGAAGAAGGGCTCTTGACTTGGACCCCACTCATGGCAGCCGGAGTCTTCGGACTATTCTTATGGTCCAAGGAGGAGAAGAAGGCCTATGCGGCAATGCTGGCCGCGGTGTTGATTCAGGTGTATGTCAGCGCTTGCGCGGGCGATGCGGGCTGGTCGTTCGGGATGCGCCGGCTCGTGAATTGCGCGCCATTTTTCGGTGTGGGTCTCGCCACCGTGTTTACGCGATACCTGGCCGGCAAGATCAGATGGGCTGCGGTGATTGTCGGCGCATGCGCGGTCTGGAACGCCCTGTTTGCCATGCAATACGGCGGTCTCCTCAATACGCTCTACATCAACGACGCCCTCCACACCCTCGCCGAGCAGCACAGGGTTTCCGTGGATGCGCTCGTGAACATGGACACCCTCCCTGACGGGACACCGTTCAATATCGAGGAATTCGCCCGGGCGCATCATTTCCCCCGCGACGCCGCGCCCACGGTGCGACAGTTCATCCCCGACAAGCTCACGGTCCTCTTTGTATTCGCGCGCCGCATCGTGGGTCTGGGCTGAAGCTGCATATTCGGACATGTCCCCGGGCAGCCGCACTCAGGGTGTCTCGTGTGGCTTCTCGGCTGCGGCGCGACGGCGTTTGCGGGCGGCAAACTCGGGCGCTTCTTTGATGCACAGGGCCAATATCCGCATGGACTCTTTCACAAGCCCCCACACGCCGCGCCGGTACTCGGGTTCTTGCGTGCCTGGCTCGGGGAATCCCTCTTCGGTAGCCTCGACGGCGCCCCAGTTTTCGAACAGGCGCCCCCATGCGCTTGCGAGGCACCGCTGCATGGCCCGTCTGCTCTTGAAGGGGTACCAGTAGGTGTCGTGGTAAAGCACGCTGGCGATGTAGGCCCACGGCGCGAGCCATGTCTTGAGAGACCACTCGATAGGCTTCTTGAGCGGCCCCCAGTAAATGTAGTGTTGCATTTTGCTCGCGAAGGTCATCTTCTTGAAGGGCCCTGCGAAATGCCAGTTTTGGCGCGCAACGCTTTCGTCGCCCACGATATCGAGTTCGTTGACGTCGCCGCAGCCCAGCCCTTTCTCGTGGGCCAGCCGGATGTACTTGCAGTCGTCGAGCGGTTCGAAACCCATGAGTTTAGCGGCCACGGCATCAATGGCCACCTGATCGGCCGAAGCCAGGAGCACGTTCTTCACATGCGGGGTCATGCAGCGCGGCCCCGGACCGTCCCCCGCAAACGTGCCATCCATCACTGCAAACACGCCCCGGTGGATTTTCTTCTGGATCATCAGCAGATCGACGAGGGTCTCGTGGATAACGGGATGGGTCCAGTGACGGTGCTCGTTAAGCAAACCGCCGAAGGCGTTTTTCATAGCGCCCGTGGTGGTCGTGAACACGTGGGTCTTCACCGTAGGCAAATGAATGATGTTTTCGCCGAGGAACCGCTTGGGAATCGTAAACCCTTTCGGGTAAACTTCGTTGAGGCAGAGAAATTCGTCCGCCACCTCGCCGACAGCATCGCGGATGTTGAGCCATTCCTCGTTTTCGTACAGGTGAATATTGCGCAGGCCATAGGCCTCGATGACGTCCACCTGTTTGTTTTCGCGTTCGCCCAGGCGCGCGTCGATCACCACCGTGCGGTTGTGGCAGCCGTGGAGCAGGTCTTTGTCGTAACCGTCTTTCAACATCGCGCGGATGACGCCGTCCAGTTGCCATGGGGTAGTCGAGGATGCCGGGAAGAAGAAGTGCCAGGAGATGTTGATTTTCAGGGCGGTGTCTGCGTCTTTGGCAATAACGTGCTGGTAGCCCGCCAGATTGAGCAGGCGGTGATAGTCGGCCCGCACGGTCTCGGGGCGGGTCTCGAGGACTGCCACTTTCGATGCCGCCATGTTAGATTTCGCTCCTGTCTTCACATTCCCGGCACAGGTCTTGTTCACGGCCTCGGATGGCCGCTTTGCCTGCGCTTCGTATAAGTACGCGGGGGCCGTCCGCGAGGACGGCCCCCCATTCATAGCAAAACGGTTCGCCTGAGAAACGCTTTATTTGCCTTGTTTCAGTTCGACCGCCGCGCCGGGTTCGAGCACGCGAAACGTGAACGATTCCGTGAGGAAGAGGTTGACTTCTTCGCTGGTGTGGCTCGAGTA
>SLSB01000443.1 GCA_007130675.1 Candidatus Hydrogenedentota bacterium
AAGAATTGACGAAAGACTGGGATCATCCGATTCTTGCGGAACTGTGCGAAACCGTGCAGCGGCTGCTTGTGCTCATGGAAACCGAGGATACGCCGGACGCCGAGACCTGAAGCGCCAGGACGGAAGACGCCGGGCCGGCTTGATCACTGCGCGCCTTGGTAGGTCTTTCGCATGGTTGTGGGCAAAATCCCCATGTTCTCGCGGTATTTCGTAACGGTGCGGCGGGCGATGTTGATGCCTCTTTCTTTGAGCAGGTTGGCTATCTTCTGATCGCTCAGCGGTTTGGCCTTATCTTCCTCATCGATGATCTTCTTGATGAGCGATTGCACGCTCTTGGAGGATTGCGCATCGCCCGAATCGCGCTTCAGGCCTGGCGAGAAGAAATACTTCATCTCGAAAAGCCCTTGTGGGGTCTGCATGTACTTGCCTCGCGTGGCGCGGCTCACCGTGGCCTCGTGAACCCCGACGGCATCGGCAATCTCTTGCAGCGTCAAAGGTTTGATGGCCTCGACGCCTTTCTCCATAAATTCTTCCTGAACGCTCACGATCGCCCGCGCGATACGCAAGATGGTGTTCTGCCGCTGCTCGATGTTGTGAATGAGCCACTTGGCGGATTCCACCTTATCGCGCAGATATTTCTTCTCGTCGGCATTCATCCTTCCTTTGCGCATGAGCGAGCGGTACTGATTGCTGATGCGCAACTCGGGAGATAACTCATTCGAGAGATAAACATCGTATCCGTCGTCGAGCTTCTCCACGATGACCTCGGGGGTCACATATTGGGGGGGATCCGTAGAGTATTCGAGTCCGGGCCACGGATTCAGTTTTGCCAGAAGTTCCTTGAGTTCCTCGACCCGCTCGGGTTTGATGGCCATCGCCTTGGCAATAGCAGGAATCTGGCGGCGCTCGAGTTCCTCGAGATGTTCGGATACCAGCGTCTTGAGTTGGGGCTCGTCAGGATACTCCATCTCGATCTGCAGCATGAGACACTCGACCACGTCCCGCGCGCCGACGCCGGTGGGCTCGAATTGCTTAATGACCCCGAGCATTCGGTGCACGTCCTCAACGGTCACGCCAAGTTCTTGTGCAATTTCATCTTCCGAGCCCGTGAAGTAGCCCTTGTCATCGATATCGCCGATGATCCGCTCGCCGATGCGATAATCGTTCTCTTCGGGAGCGGCCATGCGAAGTTGGCGCAGAAGCATCGCCGAGAAGGATTCGCCCTTCGTGATCGAGTTCTCGTAATACTCGCGACGGCTGTCGGCATCGGGATTGCGGCTGAAGTCGGGACCGGTGCGGCCGTAATCGCCGAGGCGGTTGGCGAAATCATCGAGATCAAATGCCACATCATCGACCTGCTCTTCGCCGTTGGTGGTTTCCTGAGGCTCCTTCTCGGGGGGCTCGGGCTCGGTTTGTTTCTGCTCGAGCACGGGATTCGTCTCGAGTTCCTGCTGCACATACTGATCCAGCTCCAGCCCAGACAACTGCAATATCTGGATGGCTTGCTGCATCCGTTGTGTCAGCATCAGACGCTGCGACTGCGTCTGAACGAGACGATGTTCCATGCGCATCATAAAAGCGGAATCTCCTCTTCAAGTCTTCCATGCATTATATCGCCGCATGGAAAAAACTGTCAATCGATTCGTGTTGGCGCGCATTCGGATGAGCTGGTATAATTCGGGGCTGTTCGGGGGATTTCTTGCTCTGAACTCACGGGGAAAGTGACTTTGATCCGGTTTGCGATATTGGGCAGCGGCAGTTCAGGAAACGCCATTCTCGTGGTGACACGGGGGGCAAAAGTCCTCATCGACTGCGGCTTCAGCTTCAAGCAGCTCCAACACCGTGCTGACCGTGTGGGCGAGCGCCTGGACGATTTGGACGCTGTTTTCGTGACTCATGAGCACGGAGACCATGTCAAGGGCCTCGGTGTGCTGGCGCGCAAACTCAAGATACCCGCATTTATGACGACCGGGACGTTCGCGCGCCTGCCCGGCAGCATTGCCGAGGTTCCCAACGTCGAGTATTTTGCCGCCGGTGACTCGGTGCACCTCGACGGGCTCACCGTGAACACCTTCAGCGTGTCGCACGATGCGGGCGATCCGGTAGGGTTCTGCCTCGGATATGACGGCGTGAAACTCGGCATCGCGGCCGACCTTGGCCACGCCCCCAACCTGGTGCGGTTGCGTCTGCTGGATTCGCATGCGCTTGTTCTCGAATCCAATTACTGTCCGGACCTGCTGCGCTGCGGTCCGTATCCGCCGCAGGTGCAACAGCGTATTCGCGGACGGTTCGGACATCTCTCCAACGCGGACATGTCGGTCTTGCTCTCGAGTTTGGCGCATGACAGCCTCCGTCTGGTGGTTCTCAGCCATATCAGTGCAGAAAACAATGACCCGGCACTGGTGGTCGAGACGGCCCGCCGCGCGATGCACCCGCGCCGGGTCGAGCTGGTGGTCGCTGAACAGCACCAGCCTACGCGCCTGTTCGAGGTGTTGCCATGACGCCGCTGATGCTCTTGCGCCTGCCCGAGACCCGTGAGATTCTCGCGCGCGCCGCGAAAGCCGCCGCCATGCCGGTGGCCGTGCATTATCTGCACGGGGGTGAAGAAGGGCCGTGCATTGTAGGGATTGAACAACGCGCGGCCTGCCGGTATGTGCATGACCTGCCGGGAGGGCTCATGGCTTGCCGGGGCTGCCGGATAAAGGCGTCGCTCGAGGCGCTGCGCGACGGCATCGCCACGCCTTTCTTGTGCCATATGGGGTTTGCCTGTGTTACCGCACCCGTGTTTCCCGGCACCACGCAAGGGTTTGCCGTCACGTTTGGACCGTATTGCCCGGCGGAAGCGCCCGAAACCCTGCGGCAAGACGCATTGCGCGGGCTGATTGCGCTGGGCGATGAGGACCCTGAAGAAATCGACGCGCTCTTAAGCGGCATTCGCCTGGCAAACAGCGACGCGATTCCGGCGATCGTCGAATGGACCGTAGCTGACCTCGATGCGTTGTGGCAACGTACGGCGGAAGAGTCCGCGGGACGCGCAGCCGCCGACGAGCTTCAGGCACGCGTGTATGCACGTGCGCCGCTTCGAAATCCCGAGGTGGACCCACTCCGCGCCGCCGCAATTGCCGCTGCTTTGACAGGCGGAGATCAACGCGAGGTGCGCTCGGCGGTGCTGACGGTACTTTCGGAGAGTCCCGCGGGTGAACGCACCCTGCTGCCCGCCCGGCGGGCACGGGCGTTGGCGCTAACCGGGGCCGTAATCGAGGCTGCGGAGCGCGCCAGACTGAATACCCGCGGCTGCTGGGCGCAACTGCCCGCGTGTATCGAGGGTGTGGCCGCGGCGCGTACCAACGCCGACTTGGCCACTGCGGTCACCGGAGTCTTGCGGGTGATTCGGCGCCGTGCGAAATGCTCCAGGAAGGACGCGTGGCTCGCCGCGCTGCACAAGGCGTTGTTGCCGTGCCTCGGCGAGACCGTCACACTCAACGCCATTGCCGCCGAACTGGGAGAACCCCCCAGCACCATCACGCGCAGGTTGCAGCGCAAATTCGGCATGTCCTTCTCGGAATACGTCGCGAAACAGCGCGTGGGCCGCGCAAAACACTTGCTGCGCACCACGCGCCTCGGAATAGGCGAAGTGGCCCAGCGCGTTGGAATAAGAGAGACCGGAAATTTCTCGAAGGTCTTCCGCAAATTCGAAGGCTGTTCCCCGAAGCAGTATCGGACTCGTTTTGGGAGAAAACCTTGACCTTTCTAGCTAAAATCCGCCACTGGTGGCTTGAAAAAACATGCCCCACCGAGTTTCTATGCGACAATTGCATGTACGACCACCCGTCGGCCTGCACGCGTCCCGAACGTCCGAATGCGGTCAAATGCCCCGACTATAAGCCGAAAGGCAGTTGATTTCGTTGCTTCAGGCGACCCTCGAGAGCGCCGGTCTGGGCCAGACATAAACTCACCCAACGACCGGAAAGGAGGTGAACAGTCATGACGGAGCCACTGAAGAAAGGCGAGCGCTACGGATGTCCGGAGGACGCGTGCGGTTGCATGATCGAAGTGGTCAAAGGTGCGGACAAGTGTCCCGCTGAGAATCCCCAACCGCCGAAGTGCTGCTGCGGCTGCGAGATGATCAAAATGGGCTG
>SLSB01000035.1 GCA_007130675.1 Candidatus Hydrogenedentota bacterium
AGTTCGCCTTCTTCCTTCAGGTATCGGGTGAACGGAGTGTCCTCGTCCAGGTCTACCAAGTCCAGAGGACAGCCAAGAACGTCGCCAGCCTTTCCCATAGCTTCAAAAAACCTCTCCGGTGGCAGGCCCGCTACGGCCAAATCGACGTCTGACTCTTCGCGCAGCGAACCGGTGGCCGCCGAGCCAAAGAGAAAAACCTCGCGCGCACCCGCCGATGTGAGTGCCTCCGCAGCCAACTGCACGCGCTTGGCAAGATCGTCCGTCATCGTTCCTCTCCATGGCCCTTTCAACCCGCCCACAGAATACCACATTTGAGCGTGGCGCCATATCGGTTCACCCTTATTCATGCGGTCAACGCTGCTCTCTTGGCAAGCGCCGCTGAGCTTCCAGCCAGCCAAGAGGGCTCGCCCTCAGTCCAGCAGAAACGCAGGATATATCAGTCGTTCCTCATCGGTGCGGGTCCGTTCGCCCAAATTGTCATAGGCCTGCCGGTACGCATCATCATTCCAGGCGCGAATGGCCAAGGGCAGAAGAATTTGCCCTGCCCGGTGCGGGTTCACACCGCCCTCATGGGTCCACTCGCCGGGCTCGTCGAGATAAGGCAGCAGAAAATCCAACGCCTTACGCAGGCTGCGCCCGTCCGGCGTCGAGTAGTGCCAGAGATCGACATCCACATGCTCGGCCAACCGCGCCACGACAAAAAACGAGTCGAGGGCCTTGATCGAGTAACCAAACGCTTGCGTTCGCGCGAGTTCCCAAGGCAGGCTGCCATCGGGTTCGATCTGCGAAGCAACGCGGTCAAATGTCAGACGATTGATATGATCCCGGGCCGTGTCCGGCTGGTCCGTGTAGAGCGCCAGGGCCGCAACAAGCGAATCAAGGCCGATGGCGATATTGTTGTGGCCACCTCGAGACACGTAGCGCTCGAGCGCTCCGCTGTGCAGCATCCAATCCAGAAAATCAACGCACCATGCCTGCATCTTCTCCTGATCGGCCGCCGTCCAATGTCCGGATTCCTCGAGCATGCCAATCGCGTCCGGCAAATAACGCAAGCGTTCGGCCTCTACGATACCAACGGCGCGGCCGTCGTTGCGGCCAGGAATCGCCTGGGCATAGCGCATATGCGGATTCATCCGCGTTTCGGGCTCCAAAAACCACACGCGCAAGAGCTGCGCGGCATGCTCGGCATAGGGCTCGTGGCGTGTGTAATACCACGCCAGCGCCAACCGCCGCCACGCCCGGTTAAACCGTCCGAACGCGGTGGCGTCATACGCGTCGGCCCGGTAATCAGGGTTGACATCGCCGTCCCGCCGGATAAACGGGAGACCATCTTCGGTGTCCGGATTCGGCCACCAATAGGGCCCCACACTCAGGTAGTCATGCTTATCGCCGCTGGGCGGCTCGCGGGTCTTGAACGTCACCGAATACGGTCCGGCGTCCAATAATTCATCGGCTTGGCTTCGCAAGCTTTCCACCGCATCACGGAACAACGGAGCCTTCGCGCTGTCGTCATCAAGTGACTGACGCACCACAAGCAGCAAATCCCCCTCAGAAATAAAAACGCGCGGAGCAGATGCGGCCATGTTCGAAACAGACCGCTCCGAGGGCAGGTGCCTCATCAACACATCAATTTCCTCGGCGATCAACTCGGGATCGCGGCGGGCGATATGGTGCCGGTGCGTGCCCTCCGGGTCGTCTTCCCACGTGTTGCTGCCGTCTTCGGGATCAATGACGATGCGGCCCGGCCGCGACAGCTCCCAGTAATCCGCCGCGGGACCGTCATCCAGTCCGCGCACCGCATAAAGCAGCGCGGCCTGGTCCCAACTCCGGTGAGGCTGCAAATTGTTGAACAACTCATACGATCGCCGGACGGGGCTGTCCTCGGGAAGTTCAGCCAGCCCGCCGCCCGTATAAATGTACCGGCCGATCTCCCAGCCGTTGAAGATGATGTCCGTGGGCCAGTTTTCGATGGCCTCGACGGACGCCCGCGCGTCCCACAGGATGTTGGCTTCCCGACCGCTCGGGAAATGCCCGCCCATGCAGATCCAGATGCGGAATTTTCGCGCGGCCAGTTCCCTTCCATCGAGTTCGCTGTGTTCGCATGGTTCACTGGCGAGCAGATCGCGCACGTTCGTCTTGTACCCGATGGTCACGAGGACCACGCTGTTATCGGGTTGCCCGGCAAGTATCTCGCGATACAGCGCGACCGCATCCGGCGCATCTTCGGCGCTTGCCAACTGTCCCGGGAACTCTTCGGCGATGTGATGGGCATACCGGGATTCCCGGTCCACACCTTCGCCTTTGAGCTGCCCGAGGGGCAAGTCCGGACGCCCGAAATACGTGTTGAGGCGATCCGCGGTCAATGTGGCGTTCGGGTTCTTCGCAGACACCACGACGCCAAGAATTTCGGCCTCGCCCCGGTCTGCCAGCGCATGAAGCATCGCCAGCGCGCCGACGTCGTCCACATCCGATTCCATGTCGGTATCAAGGATAACCGGCACGGGAGCGCGCTCCTGCGCTTCGGCCTCCGCCAATAGTCCCGGCGCCAGAACAAACGCCGCAAGCATCACGCCTGCTCCAAACAAAGCGCCGCGGCACTCCGTGACCTCCAACCGCGCAACAATCGATCGCATACAACCCCCTCTTGGTTACAGCCATTAAAGTTTCACAAGAGTCCCGCGTGTTCCCACCAAAAATAGTATGGATTCCCATAGCTTTGCAAAAGTTCCGGACCGCCTCTTGGTAGTTTTGAACAGCTCTGGCCAGAAATCGGACGAACGATTCCCAGGGTCTTTGATTGAATCGCCAGAAACTTTTTTCGTCGTTGTGGTATGAATTCAAACTCGGGGGAAGCAGATCTTGGAACGCGCGAAAGAACGCTAGAATCATAGTAAACAGAGACATCGAAGATGTACACCGAAAGGAATGGCAATGCGGTCGTTTGGCTCACTTCATGTGTTTGCAGCAAGTTTTATTGTATTGGCAATGATGACCGGATATTCAGACCCTGCCGCCGCGGAATCAGGCGCGGGACTGGAGATCTTCGCCGAAAACCCCCGCTATCTGAGCTATGACGGCCAGCCCATCTTTATGGCCTCGAGGTCGTTCTGGAATAATGCCATCAGCGACCCTAACTGCGATTTCGTCAAGGATATCGAGACGATGGCGGCAAATGGAGGCAATCTGCTGCGGCAGAACACCTTCTGGCCGGGCCATGGGGAATCGGGCGGCCAGTTGCCCTGGGTACGGGATAGCCAGACCGGCTTATACGACCTCGATACCTTCAATCCCGCCTACTTCGAGCGAATGCGGGTTTACATTGCAACCGCCGCCGAACACAAGGCCGTGGTCAGTTTGGAACTGTTCTGTCATCCAGCGGTTAAAGGCGGTTCGGGCCGCTGGCCGGCGCATCCCATGAATCCCGCGAAGAACGTCAACTACGACGACGATGTGTTCGGCACCAGTTCCTGTGGGGAGGCATTCTTCCGAACCCTGCCCGAACATGACGACAATCCCGTGGCGTTACACTATCAAAAGGCCTTTGCACGCAAGGTCCTCGAGCAAACCATCGACCTCAAGAACGTTATCTATGCTCTGGGAAATGAGTGTCCGTCTCCGGAAGAATGGAACATATACTGGGCGGCCTTCCTGAAAGACACGGCAGCGGAATTGGGCGGCGATATCCTCGTGACAAATATGTGGAACCGGGATCTGCCCGCCTTCGATGTCTTCGACCTGCAAGACGCCCACAGCCCGTTCCGAGTCCGGCGGGCCAGCGCCGAGGCCATGTGGCAGTCTTTTCAGGCGATCGAAGCCTGGCAGCGCGAACACGACCGAGTCAAGCCGGTGTATGACAGCGGCCAGATGGGCGGCGCGCCCGGCAGCCACATCCTGCACCAGCTCTGGATGTCGTTTGTCGGCGGCACGGCAGGGATACGCTATCATCGCGCGGCCCCGGTGCACCCCCGCCCAGGTGTTTCCAGCGAGGTCGTGGTCGGCGATTATCAGGACCCGCGCTACCTCGAGCAACAGCGCTGGATCAGAAACCTGCACGCGTTTATCGAGAACATCGAATTCTGGACCATGACTCCGGTGTGGGATGCCGTGACCGAGGGCGAAGGCTATGGATTCGGCCGGG
>SLSB01000629.1 GCA_007130675.1 Candidatus Hydrogenedentota bacterium
CGCCGCCGTTGGAGGTGGGGGAATGGGTGCGGCCGAGTCCGGTCAACCTGTTGGACTTCAGCGGCGATGCGCCGAAACCGTATTTTTTGATCGAGTTCTGGGCGACGTGGTGCCAGCCGTGCCGCATGATCATGCCGGACATCAACGACCTCCAACGCCGGTATGCCCATGCGGGGTTTGTGGTGATTGCGATGAGCACCGAGCGCCCGGAGATTGTGCGCCGCTTCGTGGAAGCCTCGGGTCCCGGGATGAACTATGCGGTGGCCGTCGACACGCCCGGCCGCGACACGTACAACGCCTATATGCGGGCGGTGGGCGCCGAGGGCATTCCGTATGGTTTTTTGGTGGACCGCGACGGGGTTCTGGCCTGGCACGGGGTACCTTCACGACAGCGGATCGAACCGCTGATCGAACGGATGGCCGGCGCTGAGTTCACGCTGCGCTCCGAGCAGCTTGCCCAGCGCGCCGAGCGGCTTATCCCGCGCTATTTCACCGCAGCGAAACGCGGCGACACCGATGAAGCCGCCGCACTCGCCGAGCGCATCTTGGAGTGGGGGAGAACATGGCCTGATATGTTGCGCGAATTTGCGGGGCGTATCCTCACGGAACCCGGCATCGAGGAGCGCGATGCCGAAACGGCTTTGCGCGCGGCAACGGTCGCGGTCGAGGCGGCCCCCGACGATTTTCGTGCGCTCGAGACACTCGCCCTGGCCCAATTCGAGGCAGGCTTTCCAAACGCAGCTGCCGAGACGCAGCGGCAGGCCATCGCGGTCTGTCCGGAGGACGTTTTGCGGCGCCGGATGCAGGAAACACTTGACAGATTTCTGGCCGAAGGCGGCGAAACCCCTGCCGGGCACTGATGCAGTAACCCCCTCAAGCCCATTTTTGTGGCCAGATTTTGCCGCGCGTATCCGAAAATCCGTCAGGGATAATCGCTTAAATCAGGATATAATGGAAATTTACATCGGAGCGAGGTATAATCAGTATACAGCGTTACAATTTTAGATGAATACGTATTCTTGCGATGTCCTGAAAAGACCTTACCGAAGCGACATAAAACATTAAGTTACGGAGTGACTTGCTCCATATTAGTGCGTTTGCATTATATTTTTAACATTTAGAGTCATAGGAACTGCCAAAATAGATAATTCATGAATTTCTCTTGATCTTTTGCGTCTAATTAAGTACAATACATTAAGTTGTGTATGTCTAACCCGGAATTCGGGTTAGAAAGGCAAGAAAAACGAGCATGAAAGTACGTAAGGAAGGACAGTCTCATGGGAGAAGCTGCTGAAGAGCCCCAAGAAACCATTGTCAACGAAACAACAATTGATTCCAATTGGCATAAGCGCGGGTTTTCGTGCGAGAAACGTTGCGACCCGCCGGGACAGGCATGGACAAATTACATTCATGATTCCGACGAGCTGATTATGCCCGTCGAAGGCAATATAGATGTGGAGATGAAGGGCGAAACTCACCATCTCAAGCCTGGACAGGAGCTTCTTGTTCCTGCTTCCGTGCCTCACACCGTGCGCAATGTTGGTCCGTCGAGCGTGACTTGGCTCAAGGGGATGTCGATGGAGTATGCGTATACGGATTAGCTGGCCAGGCGGGGCCCTGACCGGACATCTGAACGATTCACACAGCGGGCAGCAACTGGCCGAGTTGCTGCCCGTTTCGGGTATAGCTCAGACGTGGGGGTGCGAAGTCTATTTCACCGTGCCGGTCGAGGGTAGGCTCGATGATGCCCCGCAACAGGTAGTCGACGCGGGGACGATATGTTTCTGGGTGCAGGGTTCGGCGGTTGCGATTCCCTATGGGCCAACGCCTGTCTCTGTGGGTAACGAGTGCCGGCTGGTGACTGCAGTCAACGTCATCGGCAAACTCGATGGCGCCCCCGAAGCGCTTGCTTCGGTTCAGGCGGGGGACACGCTCAGGTTGGAACCTATCGGAGAGTGAGGGTGGTCCCACGTGTCTTGATTTGATCGATGCCGCACCGCGAGGCGCGGTTTTTTTTTGCGTGTGCGGTGTTTTGTGAGCCTCGTGCTTGAAAAACCGCCATATTTTTGGTTTCCTTGGGGGAGGTCGCAGCCATTCCGCCCGCTCGGGATGACCGTCTTTCGCACAGTCGGCATGACGGAGCGCGCACAGAAAAGGACAGGGGGAAGTATCATGCTTTCAGGAAGTATTCTAGCAATCATGGCTGTAATGCACGTGAGTGGACAGGAACTGTCTCCGCAGCAGCATCTCGAGCAACTCAGGCGGGTGTTGCCTGAAAGTACAGAGTGGGAGGAGTGGCTCGAGACCTCCGGGGAGCTGCCGCCGGACTATGCCTCGCTCGATACGATTCCCAATCCCCGCTCACCGCTGGCGCCGATCGTCGACGGGCGCGTGCAACTTATCGAGACCACCGGCACGTGGGAGGAACGCCGGGAAGAGCTCAAGGAACTCCTTCATCATTGGATTCTTGGGCGCATCCCGCCACCGCCCGAAAATCTCGAGGCCGAGATTCTCGAAGAGCGAGACGAAGGCGCCGCGCAGGTCCGTCATGTCGAGTTGCGTTTTGGCCCCGAGCATAAGGCCCGCTTGCGCGCGGAGTTTCTGATTCCGCCCGGCGACGGCCCCTTCCCCGTTTTCATGACCCAGCACAACCACCGCGCGTGGGGGCTGATCGCACTTCGCCGCGGCTACCTAGTGTGCGTGTACTCGGGTGCGGACTCGCAAGACGACACCGACAGCTTCGTTGAAGCATACCCCGAATACGACTGGTCGCGCCTGATGCGTCGTGCGTGGGCCGCGAGCCGCTGCATTGACTATCTCGAGGGTGAGCCTCGTGCGGACATCGGAAAGATCGCTATCACCGGGCATTCGCGCAACGGCAAGCAGTCGCTGATGGCTTCCGCCTTTGACGAACGGATCGCGGTTGTGATCTCGAGCAGCTCCGGCTCCGGGGGCAGTCAATCGGCGCGCACCTACTCGGAACCGCACTTCGGCGAGGGAATCGAGAGCATTACCCGCCGTTTTCCCGACTGGTTTCACCCGCGCTGGCGTTTCTTTGTGGGTCACGAGAACAAGCTGCCCGTGGATCTGCATGACCTGGTTGCGCTGAGCGCGCCCCGACCCTGCCTCATCACGTGCGCGCTGAACGACAATGTCGAAAGCACGTGGGCCATCGAGCAGACCTATCATCTGGTGAAGCCCGTGTATGACCTGTACGGCGCTGGCGAGAACTTCCGGATTCTATGGCGGCCCATGGCGCACGAATCGTGGACGACCGTCATCGAGGAGTACCTGGACTGGTGCGACCTTCATTTTGGGCGCGGCTCGTATGAGTTTCCCGAATATTTCTACACGCCGCATGCGATGGACCGGCTCGATGAGTCGGAGATTGGGGTGCCGGAGAGCCCCGGCGGTTTTGATGATCTCGCCGAAGCAGCTCACGAAGACGCGGCGGCCATGCGTGCCGAGATCCGGCGCACGGTCGAGCAGATGCTCGGCCCGAGGCCGCCAAGCGCTTACAATCCGGGCGGCACCTACGGCGTTGTGCGCAATCACGTCGCCCAGTTGCTGTCGCGTTCATCCGCCCCGAGCGGTCTTGCAAAACAGGACCTTGTTTTCGGGGAGTATATCGCGGCCAGTGTGTACCTGCCCGAAGAAGCGGAAGAGGGCGAAGAACCTATCCCAGCGATCCTGTGGCTCCATCCGATATCGAACTCGAGGGGGTTCATGGCTGCGTACCGGCGCGGCTCGCAGCCGGTCATTGCAATGGCCCGTGCTGGTTTTGCCGTGTTCGGCTACGATCATATCGGGCACGGCCGCCGTGTTGATGAAGCCGCGCTGTTCTATGAGCGTCATCGGGACTGGTCGCTTCTCGGCAAGATGGTGCACGATGCCCAGGCCGCGCTGGACGTAATGACCGAGCTTCCGTACGTCGACTCGTCCGAGATCTATGTTGTCGGATACGGGCTGGGGGCCATGGTGGGTGCGCATCTGTGCGCCATCGACGACCGCCCTGCGCGGTTGGTTGCGGTGTGTGGGCCGCAACCGTTCCGGCGTGATTATCCGGGCACAACCGGTGGACTCGAACACTGGACGCAGCGGTACCGGCTGTTGCCCAAC
>SLSB01000493.1 GCA_007130675.1 Candidatus Hydrogenedentota bacterium
CGACTCGGGCACGATGACGGTGCGGTGCATCGAGGGAAAACCGGCCCAACCCTCGAGGGCGCGGACGGTTCGCGAGGCGCGGGTGAGGGCCGTGACGTGCAGGGCGTCCTCGAGCGATATCCACGGGCGATCTTCTCTCATGGCCTTGGATAGCATCTCGCGCAAATCGGGCACGACGACGCGCAGGATGCCCCCGGACTCGAGTACGCGGTGAAACTCGGCCAGAAGACCGTCGACAGCGTCAGCGGGGATATGTTCGAGCACGTGCGAGCAATACACCGCGTGAAAGGACGCATCGGGAAACGGGAGGCGCTTGCCGGCCTGATGGCGGTGGTGCCGGTAAGACGCCCGTGCGAAGCGTTTCGAGCGCTCGATCCCCGCGGCCGCCAGGCACCGGTGCGCCCATGGGGGAATCCGGAAAAAGGGCGAGGCATCGAGGTTGAACCACCCTTCGGCAGGGTTGCCCGCGCCGAAATTGAGATAGGGTTCGAGACTATGCATGAACACCCCCCGCCGCCCTCGCGTCACACCTCCGGATAAATGGCTTCGTCATGCCAGACTTTCCACATGAGTTCGTAACGCTCGAGGGGCAGCCCCGTAAAGGCGCAGTTGCTGGTCGAGAACACATACCCCCCGCCGGGCATGCCGTGTTGGATGCAGTACCGCGCGGACTCGATGACTTCCTCGTCGGTGCCCGAGGTGAGAAGTCCGCAATTGACGTTGCCGATCAGACACACCCGGTCGCCGTAAAGCCGCTTGACCTCGGCAATGTCGACACCGCCCTGCGGGTCGAGCGAATGGAGCGCATGCGGCTGGGCGTCGATCAACTGGTCGAGAATGGGCATGATGTTGCCGTCGGTGTGCTTGATCGCATAGAAACCCATCTCGCGCATGCCCGCGATCACGCGCTTGAGGTAGGGGGTTATGAGCACGGCGAACAGATCGGGCCGCAGGAACGGGTTGTCGTTGAAGCAGTAGTCGGAACACAGCGCGAACCCGTCAAGACCGCCGTGGGCTTTGAGCCGCTCGCACCAGGCCAGTTGTTCATCGACCTGGCGGTTCGCGGTGTCCATGGCGTCGTCCATATGCTCGTAGAACCACGCGGCCTGTTCGACCATGTCTTTGCCTGAAGGAATCGAGTAGGTGGGGTCGCCATGCAGCATGAGAAAAAACTCGTCGCCCGACTTCTCGCGCACGAGGTCGAGCAGGCGAAAGGTCTCGGCTTCGGTGGTGGGATTGGGATGCAGAAAGATGGCGCTGTGCTCATATTTGCGTGCGGTTTCGACGAAAATATCCGCCATTTCGTTTCGGTGGAGCGCGCGTTCGGTTTCGGTCATCTGGTCCCATTGGCCGTAGTGCCGCTGACCGGGATGGATCTTTCCGAGCGCTTCCATGGTGAGGAAGAACACGAGTTCGAAATGCGGCACGCGGCCCGGCACAGGGCGGCGTTCGAGTGCGGCGATGAAACGTTCACGCGGGGTCATGTATGGGCTCCTTCCGAACAGCACATGACCGCGATTATGGCAAATACGCGCGGGGAATGCACAACCGGAATCGCCGGTCAAGCACCGGTGAACGCAGAGGCCCCGCCAAGTGAGGCGTTCGGCCTCATCATCGCGTCGCCTTGCGCGCCAACGGCGCGGCAACATACCAAGCCCAGCCTGGAGGGCTGGGAAAATGGACATGAAAAGCGAGCAAGGGCTGAAAGCCCGTGACATCAGCCAGCCGCAAATGTGACCTGTGGCTTGGTCCTGAAGGCACCATCTGTCTGGCGGGGACAGGCGGCCGCTTCGGCACGGTCTCCCGCTTGTTCCGCACCTTCAGCGCGGTGGTGGTTTGGGGGCACGTGTACCTGGGGCTGCGCCACGCGTCCACGCGCGGCTTACCCCAGGCTGCTTTGTTTCCGCGCCCTCGGCGCTCCGGAAAACACTGGGAAAGTGGTCCTCGTTCGTTTGGCGTTCGCTATCTTACTTGCTGGGTGTTTCTAAAGAAAAGGATTGTGCCCCGAAATCCGAAAAGCTTGCGTTACTTTTCTTGAGCCTACTCGGCGATCGGCACAGCGCATCCTTTCTCAAGGTTGCGAAGATGGCGCTTAATAGTGAAGAATCACCTCCGTACACAAGGCCTGAACAGACAACAGGAGGCTGGCTTGATGGACGTGGACAAAATGCTGGGCGGTATGGGGATGATTGGACACATGCTCTTCACGCTGGTGGTGGGTCTGCTTTTCACGCTGATGCTGCTTTTCGGAGAGCCCGTGGGGCCCGTCGAGGTCTGAGCGGCCCGCCCTTGTTTGTGGCTATGCATCGCATCCCGCCACGCCTGCCGCGCGCAGCATGTTAATGATGGCGAGAACGGCTTCGTCATGGGTCAGACCTGCGCAGGAGACCATGATGTCCGCGTACTTCCGGTACAGAGGCTGGCGTTCGTCGTAGAGCGTTCGCAGGGATTGGCCGGACGCCATGACGACTCCCCGCGTGGGCAGGTTGCTAATCCGCCGTTCGAGCAGGTCGAAGGGCAGGTCGAGGTGCACGATAATGCCTCCGTCGGCAAGATGGGCCATCGCAGGTTTGCTGTAGACGACGCTGCCGCCCGTGGCGAGCACGTGGGCGCGGCACTCGAGGGAGAGGATATAACGCTCCTCGAGCGCCAGGAACGTGTCTCTTCCGCTTCCGTCGAGGATATCCTGTAACCGGCGGCATTCGCGCGACTGGATATAGAGGTCGGTGTCGGTGAAGTCGCGCGAGAGCGCCTTGGCCACGAGCACCCCGATGGTGCTCTTTCCAACGCCCGGCATGCCGATGAGCACAATGTTGTTGTCGGGATGCGCAACCCCCTGTCGCATATGCTTCTTTTCCCTCACAGTTTCGGTGTGCGCGGCTTATGTCGCGGGCAACTGCATGTTCCGTTTCTTCAAATAGGTGATGACTTCTCTTGCAATGCCATGCGCGGCGAGGGCCTGCTCGAAATCTTCGAGCCGCGCTTTGGGGGGCAGCCCGGCGAACACCTTGCGGATTCGAGGGATCTCGGCAAGGAGAATCCGCTGGATAACGCTCTGGCGCAGCTCTGCCGTGCTCTCGAGCGTCGCATTGGCTTTGTGAATCAGATTCGATACGCGGCGGTATTCGCTCTCGGTGACATCATCTTCGTGCAGACGGGCCTGCAGTTTCTGGCGCGCGGCCATGGCCAACCGGTGCAACTGGCGCGTCACCTCGAGGGCGCCCTCGTACTCGCCCATGCGTATCTGAAGCTCGGCGACCAGCGACGAGATCTTCAGGCGGCTTTGCGGATTTTCGAGGCGCACGTCATCTGCGAGAGCCCGGCGGAACGCCTCGAGGGCCAGGGCCAGCGCATCGGATTCGTTGCGGGGAGCGGTTTCCCACAGGCTGCACAGCCGCTCCATGAAGGTGGCAGAAGGCAGAAAATGGGCGCGCCGCTCGCGGCGTGCCGCATCCTCGGAATTCTGCGCCGTTTCGTGCGAATCCTCTCGTGTACCGTGCAACAGCGCTGAAGCGTCGCGGAATGCCGTGTCACGAAGCTTCTGCAGCCCCTGGTTCAGTCCGTTCCAAGCCTTGGTCAGCGGCTCGATATGCGACGGGTAGGGATTGTCGGATTGCGTGGCCGGCTGCCCGAGTTCTTGGGCGCGTTGTCTTGCCAATTGCTCAAGAGACTGCCATTGCGTCTCGAGCTGCGCCCAGCTCTCGTGGAACGCCTCGGCCGCGGCAAGCAGTTGGGGAGCGCAGCCTGCGTCATGGGCGCTTGCGTCATCGGCGGCCGAGTCGGCATCGACCCCCTCGGGCAGCCCGTGTTCGCGCTCGCGGTACAACCACGCGATGCGGAGGTAGAGCCGCGCCAGTTTGTATGGGTCCTGTGCCTCGTTTTCCGGCATCGAGTGGACCGCGACGGCCAGGAAGTGCAAACGCAGCGCCACCTCGAAATCAATATCCTCGTAGTCGATGTGCTGTCCGATTAGCGAAATCAGCGTGTTGTCGGAGGCAGCTTGCTTGAACAGTTTGACGGTGGCTGCGCCAGCCTCGGTTTCGTAGGGTTTGCTGAATTCTTCGGCCACATCGGCATAAAAACACTCGGGGCAGAAATAGATGGCGTTATAGAG
>SLSB01000586.1 GCA_007130675.1 Candidatus Hydrogenedentota bacterium
AGTGGCATGGGCATCTTGCCCATGATTCATCCCGGGCTGGAATCACGTGCCACCTCGTGACGCCGGAGGACTTTCTGGCATACGTCTATGGCGTGCTGGCGCAACCGGCGTTTACGGAGCGTTTCCACAAAGAGCTCGAGACCCGTGAGCTGCGCGTGCCGATCACGAAGGACGCCGCGCTCTTCAGGAAGGTCCGCGACGCGGGTGCGCGGCTGCTCTGGCTGCATACGTATGGGGAAGGAGGTGGCATTGCCTTCCATGCCATGATTCACGGGCAAGATGCCCGTGCCACTTCCATCCCGCGCGGTGCGGCCAAGTGCACGAAGGCCGTCTCCGGTGAGCCGGACGGCTATCCCGAGGATTTCGATTACAATCCAAACACCAAAACCTTGCGCGTGGGTATGGGTGAATTTGCGCCCGTTTCGCCCGACGTCTACGAATTCGAGGTGTCGGGCCTGAAGGTCGTGCAGTCGTGGCTCAAATACCGGATGAAGAAGGGCGCGGGCAAGAAGTCTTCGCCTCTTGATGACATCCGCCCCGAGCGCTGGACCAGCCAGTTCACAACGGAACTGCTTGAACTGCTCTGGGTGCTCGATGCGACCGTCGAAGGATACCCTGAGCAAGCGAAACTTCTCGATGCGGTCATCGAAGGCGAATGTTTTCGAACCGATGAGCTTCCAGAAGTCCCCGATGCCATGCGTAAACCGCCCAGTCCGCGCGCACCCGATGATGGGCTGCTGGACACCATTGACGGGCACTAATGGACCCCTGCGCGGCTGGTCGTCTCGGCTCGCCTGGTAGCGTCCCGCGTTAGGTTCCGAGGAGGCGGGCGGCGGTTTCGCCCTGGAGATTGGATTGGAGCAGGGCGGCGATGCCGGTTTGCTGGAGGATGTTGTTGCGCGTTTGCTCGATGGTCTGCCGGGCGACATCGAGGTCGCGAATGCGGGATTCGGCTTCGATGGCGCTCTGCGATGCCAACTCGCGCTGCTGGATGGCGCTCTCGAAGCGGCGTTCTTGAGCGCCCACTTCCGCGCGGTTCTGGCTGACGCGCTCCGCGGCTGTATCGAGTGTTTGGATAGCCTGTTCGGCGCCTTCCTGCGTCGAGAGATCGACACCGCCGATGCCGAGCGAGGCCGCGGTTGATTCGTTGACGTCAAGCTCTTCGCCGCCCTCGGTGCCGAGCGGAACATTCTGCGCGCTGCCATCGAGCAGATTCAGCTCGTTGAACTCAGTCTGCTGGCCGGTATTGTCGATTTGCTCGATGATCTGCTGGGCTTCCGCGTTAATCGCGCCGCGCTGCTCGTCGGTAAGGGTGCCGCTGGCCGCTTGAACGGCCAGTTCGCGAAGCCGCGCAACCCCTTCCTGTTGAATCTGCAGACCGCCTTCGGCGGTGCGCGCTGCGTTTACGCCAAACTGGAGGTTGCGGGATTCTTGATCAAATTGGCGGACCTGGCTGCGGAACCGCTCGGCAATGGCCAGGCCGGCGGCATCGTCAGCAGCGCGGGTGATGCGCAACCCGCTCGCGAGACTCGCAATGCCCTGAGTCTGCGCGCGCGATGTCCCGAGCAACTGGCGTTGCGCATTCAAGGCCGTTTGATTGGTGTTGATGCGCAATCCCATGGATTCTCCCTCCCCCTTTTCGCGGACTTCTGGGCCTATCACGATATGCCTGAGTGTACCATAGAATCGCGGATCGGGCCAAAAGCAACGGCAAAAATACCAATTAAATCAATAAAAATCCCTTGCCTTTTCGCCATATTGCGCGCAGGTGCTCCGAATTCTACCCGTTGAGGACCCACCCGTCCCGGTATTCGCGGCCGAGGAGGGCGTTGGCTTCGGCGTTGTTGGTGACGCGGCCGGTAGCGCCGTCGTATTCGATCTTTTCGCCCACCCGGTAGGCGACGAGTCCGAGGAGCAGTTGCTCGGTCATGGTACCGGCGTAATCGAAGTCGCAGGTGGTCTTCAGGTCGCCTTTGCAGGCGTCGATCCATTCGTGCTGGAAATGGCCCAAGGGCGGGATCAGCTCGTCCTCCGAGCGGGGGGTGTAGTAAGTCATATCGGCCTGGTCCACGCCCGGAATCAGGATGCGGCTGGTGAAATCGGAGACCAAGACCCCTTTCGAGCCTCTGAACATGGCGCCGTGGCCGATCTTCTCGAGATCGACGTAATTTCTGGGCGATGTGGGCATGGCGCCGCCCTGATGCCACGTCACCTTGATGGCGGGCCGCCAGTCGTTGGCGGGATGCTCCCACGTGGCGGTCAATTTGACCGGGGTGACCTCGGGATTGAACGGGTCGCCGGTGGCCTCGGCGGACACCGGGTGGCCCGCCTTGATGGCTTTCCAGACGATGTCCATGGTATGGCTGCCCATATCTCCGATCTGGCCGCTGCCGAATTCCCAGTACATGTTCCACTGGAGGCAGTTCATGCCAGGCCTGCCTTCGAAGTAGCCGGGATTGTAGGGGTGGAAAGACGCGGGGCCAATCCAGAGGTCGTAGTGAAGGTTCTCGGGCGGTTCGCCTTCGGCGGGCAAGTAGCCCGGACGGGGAAGCTGGCGGTCGCCCCAGGCGTGGACGTCCTCGAGGGTGCCGATCGCGCCGTCGCGAATCAATTCGGCGACGCGGTTGAAATTCTCGTGGGCATGGCGCTGCATGCCGCACTGGGTGGCCAGCTTGTCTTTGTTGGCGAGATAGGTTTCGCGCACCAGGCGGGCTTCGGCGACGGTATTGGTCAGAGGTTTTTCGCAATAGACGTGCATGCCGCGGTTCATGGCCCACATCGTGACGAATGCGTGGGTGTGGTCGGTGGTGCAGCAGACGACGGCCTCGATATCATCTTGTTCGAGGCATCTGCGCCAGTCGACATAGTGCCTGGCTTCGGGGAACCGCTCGGCGGCGATGGCGAGATGGTCTTCGTCGACGTCGCACAGGGCCACGACATTCTCGCTCGATATGACATCGTAAAATGCCAGTCCGCGGCCGTAAGCGCCGATCAGGGCGATGTTGAGCTTGTTGCTGGGCGCGGCAGCCCCAATGCGTGTGCCGCTGGGGAGAATGAGGAGTCCCGCGCCTGCGGCGGCCGATTTCAGGAATGTGCGCCGTGGTGTGGTATTGCGGGTTTCCTTGGAGCTTTTCATTGGCGTATCTCTCCTCTCGGTTTCTCTGACGTTGCCTTTCCGGCATGCAGCACATGTGTCAACGTCTGCTCGCGCGGCATTGGCCGCGCCGGCCGCGTATTGCGCATTCTAAGCCAGTGGCACGAGAAGGTCAATGCGCGGGTGGGGAAGCGCGAAGCGGCGACAGTGAGCGGGTGTGCCGGAGGCATCTCCTTCTACCCATTATGCGAGTCCTGTTGTCTTGGGCGAGGTCGGATGTTTTGGTGTAGCCAAGGATTATGCGTGTGGCATGTGGAGACCCGACGTGGTGAGGAGCATCTCGCGAAACGAGGGCAAATCTGTTGAGAGTCGCGGCGTGTGTGCTCGCGAAACGAGGGTGATTGGGTTTACATAAGGTGCAAATGTGCGCATAAAGCACAGTATATCTATTTTTTGACAATCGATATTTTCATCCTGAGACTGTTGGGGGAATTTGCGCGTGGGTGGCTCATTGTTGCCTCTTGTGGGCGGCTGGTTGATGTCGGCTGCCGCGATGCTGTATCCCGGATATTTCACAGCTTTCGACTGGAAGGCAACCGAGTCTTTTGAAACGCTTTTGCCTGAATTGGAATGTGATCCTTGGATGTCGTAAACTGCTGTGAAATATCCCAAGACAGTGTGTTCGCAGAAAAAGCAGGCACCTTTTTCGCAACCCAAGTCTCTCACCAGTTGGTGAGATATTGCGGATATGGTGCCGGGAAGACCTATGGAGGCAGTACCAACCATTGTGGGAGCAACACGATGAAGCATAGAAGACATGGGACAACGCACGAAACAGTATCGAAGTATTCTATCCGGGCACGCGGCGGCTGGCCTTTCGCACCGGCAATTGTGGCGGTGTGCGCGGCGCTATTGATGCCCGTGGCGGCCGTGGCGGGCGCGGAGACGACCCTCGAGGTCAATCCCTACGCGGGCATCGAGTGGGAGCAGGCCGGGCAGTTCAAGATGAATCTGCACA
>SLSB01000406.1 GCA_007130675.1 Candidatus Hydrogenedentota bacterium
CCGAGATGGTTGTAGACCACGTCGAGGAGTACGGCCATGCCGCGCTGATGGCAGGCGTCGACCAGACGTTTGAGGCCTTCGGGACCGCCGTAGGCGTGATGCGGGGCGTAGAGGGCGACGCCGTCGTACCCCCAGCCGTGGTTGCCCGGGAATTCGGCAACCGGCATCAGCTCGAGGTGGGTAACGCCCAGCTCGATGAGGTGGTCAAGCCGTTCGATGGCCGCATGGAACGTGCCTTCTGGGGTGAACGTGCCCACGTGCATCTCGTAGATGACAGCCGAAGCCAGAGGCGGTTGCCGGTAGCCTGTGGGGGTCCAGGCGAAACGTGAATGGTCCACCCAGCGTGACGCGTTGTGCACGCCCTCGGGTTGCCAGGGCGAACGCGGGTCGGGAAAGGGACCCTCGCCGTCAACCACGTATGCATACCGGGTTCCGTGTTCGATATTCGGGGCGTCGGCGGTCCACCACCCTCCGCCGGCGTTCTCCATGGGTATAGGCCGGTCTTCGACGACCAATTCGACGTTGTCCGCCTCGGGGGCCCAAATGCGCATGTGAGCCATTCTGCTATCCTTTCCGGTGCAACAGTGCGACCGGGAAGCGATCGAGCGCGTCAGCCATTGGGACCAGCCCGCCCGCTAGGCTGTCGCCGGTGAACACGTTTTCCCATTGTCCTTGCGGAAGATTGAGTTCGGTATTCGCCCAACCGCCGCTCAGCTCGACTGTCAAACGCGGTACGACCGTGACCGCCTCTTCGCCTCGGACGAAGGCCAACGCATGGCGGGCTTTCGGGCCTTTCACGATGAGCGGGCGGTAGGCGCCTTCAGGTCCGAAAAGCGCGGGATGTTCCCGGCGCAGGTGCAACGCCTGCCGGATGATCCAGAGTTTTGGCAGACCTTCATCCATTCTGTCCAGAATATCCTGGGCGGACATATTCTCGAGTTCCTCGAGCAGCCGTTGGCGGAGCGCAAAATCAACGGGCCGGCGGTTGTCGGGGTCGACGAGGCTGAGGTCCCACAACTCTGTGCCCTGATAGATATCGGGGACGCCCGGCGTCGTGATCTTGAGCAGGGTTTGAGCGAGGCTGTTGAGCCTTCCCGGATGTATGATCTCCGCGACAAAGCGTCCCACATCGGCCACGAACGTTTCGTCGCCCAGTATGGTCTCTGCGAAATCGTGCAATCCGCGCTCGTAGGCCTCGTCGGGCTTTGTCCATGACGTATGTTTTTTGGCTTCGCGCACGGCCTTTTCGAGATAGGGGCCCAGGCGGTCGGCCCCGATGGGCCACGCGCCGACCAGCGTCTGATAGAGCAGGTATTCGGTGTTGCGGTCCGGTATATCGGCGCTCCGGTATTGTTCGTTGTGGGTCGCCCATCGGCGGACGGTTTCGGCCCAGCGCCCGGGAATTTCTGAGAGCACGGCCAGGCGGGCCCGCACATCCTCACTGCGCTTGGTGTCGTGCGTTGAAGTAGCGAGCAGCGTCTGCGGGTAGTGTGCTTGCGTAGCGGCGCATGCCTCGTGAAACTCGGTGGCCGAACACCCGAAACGGTCCGGTGCGCCGCCGACTTCATTCAATGCGATGAGGCGATGGAATCGGTAGAATGCGGTGTCTTCGACGCCTTTGGCCATTGCTGGCCCGGTCAACTGCTGGAAGCTCATGGCCAGCTGGCCCTCGAGTTCGCCCTCGACACGCAGAAGCAGCAGCTCGCTCAGGAACCGGAACAATTCTGGATCGAGATCGGGCCGTATTGCCATGGCTTCTTCAATGGCTTTCGATACGGCGGCTTCGTCACTCGGCGCTACGGTGCGCGTGTGGGCCGAGACATAGCTGCGGTAAACGGGGAAACAGACGGCGGTTTCGCACAAAGCTTCGCGCAGCTCGTAGCGCGTGTAATCGCGGTGGCGGCGGTGGCGCTCGCAGATGTCGATGAAGAGACTGGTCAGGCGGTTGAGTTCACTGGCCAATATTTCGGTAAGCACCAGACGCTTGCACGCATGCACCAGGGCCGGGAAATCGGCATCTTCTCCCGTAAATTCACAGTAAAGCGCGTTGAGCGACTCCTCGCCCCGGGGGTCTATGAGCAAGCCGCCCACACGGTTCAGGAAGTCATAGCCGGTGGTTCCGGCGATAGGCCACTCTGGAGGAAGGTGTTCACCGTGTTCGAGGATCTTTTCGGCAACAACCCACGCGTCGGGACACGTTTCGCGCAGCCGCCGGAAGTATTGAGCCGGGTCGCGCAGGCCATCGGGATGGTCGACGCGGAGACCCTGTACCCAACCTCTGCGAATCCATGCGATGAGCAGCGCATGCGTGGCATGAAACACGGAGATGTCTTCGACGCGCAACGCGGCCAAATCATCGACGTCGAAAAACCGTCTGTAGCCGAGATCGCGGCTGCCGGTGCGCCATAGTGCAAGCCGGTAGTTTTGCAGTTCGATGAGCGCATCGAGCGCGTCGGGGTCGCGGTTGAGCAATGCCACTTCGTCTTGGATTGCCGCATCGACCTTGGGCTCTTCGCGACACAGCCTGGTCAGCAGGTCAAGCAGGACAGCCTTATCCCGATGACGCCGCTCGACGGCTTGTCGGGCGGTGACCGTGGGCCGAGGCAGCCGGGCATGACTTTCGGCAAGGAACGCGAGGGGTTCGGATTGGCACGATTCTGCGGCGCGGGCAAGCAGTTCGGCCAGACTTGACGGGTCGATGGGAAAGACATGCTCGTGGTAGTGCAACGTGAACCCTTCTTGCTCAAACACAAGCTCGAACTGCCCTTCCTCGAGAACCCGGCCATAGTGGTCGCCCAACACAGGCAGGAGCACCTTGTTGGGCCAGCGCTCTTCCGAGGCATCCCAATCGACGTCGAAATACATGGCGTAGGGGCTTGAGGGGCCGTTCTCGAGCACGTCCCACCACCATGGATTTTGTTTTCCCGCGATGGCCATATGGTTCGGCACGATGTCCAGCATCTGACCGAGTCCGGCGCGTTCGAGGGTCTCGCAGAGCCGGGCATGGGCTTGTGCGCCGCCCAGCTCTGTGTTTACCCTGCCCGGATTGACTACATCGTAGCCGTGGGTGCTGCCCGCGGCCGCCTGAAGGTAGGGAGAAGCGTAGAGGTGGCTGATGCCCAAGGCGGCAAGATACGGGACAATCTCGGCGGCATCCCCGAGAGTGAATCCGGGGTGAAACTGGATGCGGTATGTTGCTCGAGGTTCAGGATTCATCACGCAACACAACCACTGAACGCGCTTCGACGTTGATTTTCTGGTGAGGCTTGTAGGATTCAGGGTTATCGTACCATCCGGTTTCGGTATCGAGATCCTTGAGCCATGGTCCGCCGAACGTTTTGCCGGGCAGGGTGAACTCGAGTGGTTCGTGATGGGCATTGAAGATCAGATAGAAATTGTCGTCGGTCACCCGCTCGCCTTGCGGGTTGGGGTTGGGAATGGTCTTGCCATTGAGAAACACGCCCAGCGATTTGGCGTACCCCTGCTCCCAGTCGTGGGCGGTCATCTGCTTACCGTGGAGTGTAAACCACGCGATATCTTTGTTGTCACTTCCATGGATGGCACGGCCCTGGAACCAGCGCCGACGGCGAAAGACCGGGTGATTGCGGCGATATTGGATGATTTGTTCGCAAAACGCGAGGAGTTCCTCGTCGGCATTGTTCCAATCGTACCAGGCTATCTCGTTGTCCTGGCAATAGGCGTTATTGTTGCCCTGCTGGGTGCGGCTGATTTCGTCGCCTCCAAGCAGCATGGGCACACCCTGAGACAGCAGGAGTGTCACCAGGCAGTTGCGTTTCTGCCTTGCGCGGAGATGCAGGATGCCCAAGTCGTCGGTTGGTCCTTCGACGCCGCAGTTCCAGGAGCGGTTATGCTTTTCGCCGTCCTGGTTGTCTTCGCCGTTGGCCTCATTGTGCTTTTCGTTGTAAGTGAACAGGTCATTCAACGTGAATCCGTCGTGGGCGGTCACGAAATTGATGCTGGCGTAGGGCAGGCGCGAGGTGTTTTCGTAGAGGTCCGAGCTTCCCGTGAAACGCGAGGCAAATTCGGCCATCGACTGGTCTTCGCCCCGCCAGAAATCGCGCACGCAATCGCGGTATTTGCCGTTCCA
>SLSB01000411.1 GCA_007130675.1 Candidatus Hydrogenedentota bacterium
ACGTGGGTCGTGCCGGTGTGCGAGCAGATGCCGTCGTGTCCGGTTCCGCCATCGAGAATAAATGTCGAGTTGAGGAATATGACTTCGGCGTGCACAAAGTTCTCGTCGCGTGTGATGCCATCGCCGTGATTCTCGCAGAACACATGCCGCCAGACCGGGTTCTCGGCGTGAATGACGCCATTCTGAAAGGTAATCTTCTTCGAACCATACGCGACCGATAATGGCCGGTAGCCGGAATCGGTGAGCAACACATTGTCCATGAGTCCGTAGCGGGCGTTGCTGTACATCACGCACTCGCATCGGAACCGGCTTCCGATGCCTTCGCCGGTATCCGGATGATCCGAAGGCATACAGTTCACAAACGCGGCATCCTCGATGAATGCGCGATCACAGCTGTCCATCAGGGCCACGCTGTGGCCGTAGGAATCCGTGGGGCAGCTGTTCCAATCCACGGTGAGATGCCTGATCGCGATGTTTTCCGTCACTTCCTCCCGGACGGTCGACACGCTTTCCGTGGTGATCAGGGTGCGCCGCTGCCGGATCTCGGCCGTGCGCGGGTCGGGCCGGTACATATCGAACAGAGTATCCGCAACGGCCTTCAGTCGGGTGTTCTCGCGCCCCGCGCCGACCAAGGCAACATTCGAGGGAAGATACAGCGTCTTCTCGAGCATGTAGACGCCCGCGGGCAGGAACACCGCGGCAACTCGATTGCGCTTGGCGTGGGCGATTGCCTGGCTCAACGCCTCGGCGTCGTGCGCCTCGCCGTCGCCTTGCGCGCCGAAGTCCTTCGCGTTTACAAACACGGGCGATTGCGTCGCGTTCGTTTCCGCGGCATGGGCTGAACGGCCTGCAACGCCCGCGCCCGCCGCCACGACCGCCGCGGACTTGAAAAACCCCCGCCGCGTGTTGGGTTGACCTGCATTTTCACGGTTCATCATTCCCGCCTCCTGATCCTGGCGATGCGCCTTCACTCCATTTCGGGTCCGGTATAACGACAAATACCCATGCGCGGAGAATTTGCTATCAGCAACAGCCCATATGCAGTCATTTTGCAACCCTCCAGCCATTATCGATAATGCGGTGGTGCGCATGACATGCCCTGCATTACAGTATAGTTGGCACCAACCATGCCGAACAAGAACCGGATTGCCGGACAAACATCGGTCAAAGTGAACTCAGCGCCGAGCGACTGCGGTGACCCGATTATCGGCGGCATCGTACCAACGAGCGTCGGAGGCCTGTGTGGCACGGTTGAGACAACGCCACGGAAAGACATTAGACTCCTTGGAGTGCGGTGGCTTGCCTCCGCTTTGTTTTCAGGCGGATTCCCGCAAATTTGACAACAGGGACGGGAACTTGTGAACATAAATGCACCAAGAAGTACCCAGTTACGCGTGTTAGCCGTATCGAGAGATGAAACAGGTAACGTGGTAGGGCAACGGCGGCGTTGAGTTGATTCGGTATCGAAGCTTGTAACACACGATACAGACCGCGGCGAAGGATTCCGGCGCCCAGCTTGGAAAAGCCGCGAAGAATCTCGTTGACGAAATCCCAAAACGCAGTAAAAGGAGACACGATGTTCCCTGAAAACAGCGCGTCAATGGTTAGAATTATGTGGAGAAAAGCGTTCGCGGCTGCCACCATCCTTGCCTTTGGCGCCGGTCTGATGACCAGCGCCGTCGTGGCCGAAGCACAACCTATCGAGGAGGTCTTCGGTGATCTCACAGACGCCCTGCTGTATCACGAAGATCGGGAGGTCCGCGAGGCGGCGGCGCATGCCTTGGGCCAGATAGGCGGCGAAGCGGCCTATGCCGCACTCGAGAAAGCGGGCTTTCTGGACTGGCCCATGTGGCGGTATGACATGGTCCGCAGCGCCAACACGCCGCTGGTGCTGAACGAAGAGCTTCACCTCCAATGGGTGCGTGAGCTCCCCGAGCCCAAACGGGCCTGGCCTCACCAGTGGGATGACCGCGGCAAACTCGACTTCGACGTTTCCTATACGCCCGTCGTCAAAGGCGATAAGATTTTCGTCCCCTCGAACGTTACCGATAGCGTCACAGCGTACAGTATAGACAACGGTGCGGAGCAGTGGCGCTTCTATGCCGACGGCCCCGTGCGCCTGGCCCCCACGGCATGGCAGGACAATGTCTACTTTGTGTCCGACGACAGCCATCTCTATTGCGTGGACGCGGAGACCGGCGAGCTGGTGTGGAAGTTCCGCGGCGGCCCGGCGGCCGGCCACCTGCTCGGCAATGAACGGATCATCAGCTTTTGGGCGGCTCGCGGCGGTCCCGTGATCGTGGACGGCACAGTCTACTTTACAGCGGGATTCTGGCCGCTCCATGGCATCTTTATCTATGCGCTGGACGCGGAAACCGGCGATATCGAATGGGTGAACGACCGCACCAGCTCGGATTACGTTCCCCTGCCACACGGCGGCGCGTATGGCTATGGCGGCTTGGCGCCGCAGGGCTACATCGCGGCCGATGAAGAAAACCTTGTCATTTCCGGCGGCAGATCGGCGGCTGGTTACTTCGAACGGGCTACCGGCGACCTGAGCCGCCTGAATCCTCGCGAGGGCTCAAAAGGCTTTGGCGGATATGGCGTCCACATCGATGGCGTGGGCATCCGGCGCAACGAGATGCTGCAAGACCGGGTCGCCGCTCTGGAAGACAAGATCGGCGGCGAGGTGTTCTACAAGCTCGCGGCGCACGGCAGGCTTTTCGTGACCACGGTAGACGGCACACTCTATTGCTTCGGCCCTGAAGAGGTCGAGCCGATCCGTCATGAGTACGTGCCCGAGAGCATCACGCCCAAGTCTTCCGATTGGGCCGAGACCGCACAAGCATTGCTGGATGAACTCGGCGAGTCCGGGGGATATACACTGATGCTAGGCGCAGGGTCCGGCGACTTGCTGCGCGAGCTGCTCGTGCGCAGCGACTTGCACATCGCCGTAGTGGAATCCGATTCCGGCAAGGTGCGCGCGCTTCGTGACGAGCTTGCCGGCGCTGGCGTATATGGCAGACGCGCGGCCGTGATCGAGGCCGAGCCGGTAGGGTTTTCCGTGCAACCGTATCTGTTCAGCATGGTCCTGAGCGAAGACGCGGAAGCAATCACGCAAGGCATTGACGCTGATGCCGCTTTGATGGCGAATACACTGGACCGGTTGCGGCCTTATGGCGGCGTCGCATTCCTGGGCGGAACGCCGGACGCCGCCGAGTTCATGGGCGATCTCGCCGTTGCGGCAAACGTTGACCAAGTTTCGGCCGAAGTCCAGAGCAACGGGCTGTTTGCCACACGCGGCGGTCCGCTGACGGGCGCGGGTGAGTGGACGCATCAATACCGCGACGCGAGCAACACTCTGTCCTCGAAAGACGAGCGGGTGCGCCTGCCGCTGGGCTTGCTGTGGTATGGCGGGCCGAATAACCACAACATCCTGCCGCGGCACTCGGGCGGGCCGCGTCCCCACATCATGAGAGGCCGGCAAATCTATCTTGGCGTGGAAAACATCGCGGCGCGTTGCGTGTACACGGGCCGGCAGTTGTGGGACGTTGAATTTCCCGGCATCGGCCATCCATTCACCAATCTTGAGCTTGAAAAACGGTGGGCCAATGGCGACTCGGTTTACATGACCAACATTCCGGGCGCTACCTATATTGGCAGCCCCTTCGTGACCCAGCCTGACGCCATCTATTTGCGTTATGAGGGCGACATTTACAAGCTTGCCCCGGCTACAGGCGAGACCATCGACACATTCGCGACGCCCGGCCGTTCCGTGCAGGAAATCTACGACGACGAAGATGCGCCCGATTGGGGCCACATGAGTGTGCAAGGCGATTACCTGATCACAACGGCCGAACCCCACATCTTTGAAGACCAGGTGATCGGTTGGACCGAAAGCTACACGGCCACATCCAGCCGGATGCTCGCGGTGATGAACCGTCATGACGGTTCCGTCCTGTGGATGAAAGACGCCGCTATCGGGTTCCGGCACCAAGCGATTGTAAGCTCGGAAGATGTGCTCTACGTGATAGACGGTCTGTCCGAGAACGCGCTCGAGAGACTCGCGCGCCGTGGCGAGCAGCCCGACGCGCCCTCGAAATTGTACGCCCTGGACCTTGCGTCCGGCGAAGAGATTTGGAGCACCGACAGCAACGTCTACGGCACATTTCTCCTTTATAGCGCCGAACACGACATCCTCATCGAGGGCGGCAGTGTGGATATGCGGCGGCCTCTGGATGACGAACCACGGGGCATGACCGCCCGCGTCGGAAGCGATGGCGAGCTCCTTTGGGAGACCGGCAGATTCACGCTGCCCGGCGCGGTTGTGGGCGACATGCTCATCCCCGGCCGGCCCGGAATAGCGCGCTCGATTCTGACCGGCGAAGAATGGATGCGCGAACAGCCGCACACCGGCGAATCGGCCGCCTGGACTTACGCCCGCGCCTACGGCTGCAACACGCTCAACGCGAGCCAGAACTTGCTTCTGTACCGCACGGGCTACGCGGGCTATTTCGACCTCGAGTTTGACTCCGGCACCGGCACCTTCAGCGGCTTCCGTGCCGGATGCACGGCCAACATGATGGCGGCCGATGGCGTGCTCAACGCATTGGATTACACGCGGACGTGTACGTGCAGTTACCAGCAGCAAACCTCGTTGGCCTTGGTGCACATGCCTGGGGACACGAACATCGAATTGTGGACCCGTTACGACGCGTCGGCACCGGATCCACAACGCTATGGTCTGAACTTCGGCGCACCCGGCCGCCGCGTTGACAGGGCAAAGGAGCTGGTGTGGCACAACGAGGAAGGCACATTCCGCCGACATCCGTCGGCTATCCTGGAGAATGGCGGAAGCATCGACTGGGTCGTGGCGTCCGTGAAAGAATTCGACAACGACGAAGAGGCCGAGATCGAAATCTATGATTTGCTCGAGACCCAGTACACGGTCCGGTTGCACTTCGCGGAGCTTAACGAAGATGTGCAGCCCGCGGAGCGGGTATTTGACGTGCTCATCGATGGCGAGGAAGTCTTGAGCGGCGTTGATATTGTCGAGATGGCCGGCGGCGCGCTGCGCGGTGTGGTGGAGGAAGTCTCTGTGGACGCCAACATGACCATGACCGTCGCACTGCGCAAGACCGAGGATTCGGAGCTGGACCCCGTTATCGCGGGAATCGAGCTCATCGCCAATGAGGTGCACTTGGCCGCGGTCGAGTAAATCACAACCCGTACAGACAACAGGCTTGACACCTGCCCCCGGCGGGTCACTGCCACCCAGTGACCCGCCGGCAAAGCCTTGGGTTGCAAAGAAGGCGCCGGCTTTTTCTGGAAACAGATTGTGCTGAGAATCACAATCCATTCTTAAACAACCGTTCGCGTACGACTCGGTTGCCCGCCATTTGAAAGCTGCTAAGCATCCGGGGTGGTCTGCCGCCTGATGCGGGTCCCTTAATCCAATCGAATTGCACCGGAAAACCCGTGCTGGATGCCTTCCCGCGCCTCAGCGAGCGCCCCATGGCCGATCTTCTTTTGCAGCCAATCCCCTTCTCACCCTTCTCGCCCTTCAAACACTTCACACCCTCCATCCGCCCCCACACCGGGCATGAAAATACCCCTGTTTGGGGTCGGCCCAGGGCACAGTATTTCCAGCGATAACGTGATCGCACCATTGACCCCCCCTCGCAAGGCCCGTATCATCAGCTTTTCACCACTGAACTCGTACCCTCAGCGAAAGGAACCCGCCATGCTCCCGCTAAAGACCATTGCATTATGCGTTGCGTGTGCCGCCGCGACCGCGTCCACAGAACCGGTTCCTGCGGACTTCCCCCCGGCTTTCGTGCCGTTGGGCGCGTATCTGAGCTGGGAACGTACCGCCGCCAATGCGGCCTACCACGGCATCGACCAGTGGGAAGACGTCGCAAGACGTCTCGACGCTCTCGAAGCGAACCATGTGAACCTGCTCTGGGTGACCAACATGTCCGAGAGCGCGTTGCCCCGGCTCATCGAGGAATGTGCCAAACGCGGCCTGCGCTTGTTGCCGTCGATGAGCAGCATCGAGGCGCGCGTGGACTGGCGATGGGCAGACGATGCGGCGTATTACGACACCACGGTGCCGCGCGTGGCACAATTGGCGGGCGATGCCGAAACGCTCATCGGGTGGGTGCTGAGCGACGAACCCCTCGAAGAACACCTGCCAAGGGTCGAAGCATTGCGCAAACGGTTCCGCGAGGCCGACCCGAACCGTTTCTGCACGGCGGTCACCATGTGGCCCCAGACGCCGCTCGTGCCCGGAGCGACGGACCTGCCGGTGGTCTGCGTCGATCTCTACCCGTTTTTCGGGCCCAACAGCCCGAACGGCCCCCACACGGACGCCGCCAGCAAGAGTTTCTTTCGCCGCAATGCACTCAAGATGCTCGAAGCCATCGGCGACAAGCCCGCGGCCGGATGGATTATGTTCATGTGCTTCAGCGACATCTGGGGGCCGCGCGAGTTCAACGACCAGGGCCATCTGGTCGGCCTGCCCGGCGCGTACCTGCACTGGCGCGCGCCGACCAATGCGGAAATGCGTTGGCAGATTTGGGAAAGCGTGCGCGTGGGCGCCAAGGGCTTTGTGTGCTACACCCTTGCGCCCGAGGCCCCCAATCCCGACACCGCGGCATTGCCTCCACCGGATGTCGAGTGGAAGGACGTTCTCGCCACCGAGCCCACCGACCTCGGACCAAATGCCCTGACCCATCCCGATGGAAGCCCGACACCACAACTCGAGGAAATGGGCCGCGTGTATGCGCAACTCGATCCTCATACAGCCCTGATTCTTCGCTGGAAACCAGTGGAAGCGACCCGGCTCGGCGTCGAGCCCCCCGGCGTGTTGCAGTGTTTCGTCGACTCCGAAACCGGTGCTGTCTATGCCGTCGTGTTGAACGACGACCTGCGGAGGGCCCACGATGTCACCGTGCGGACCGGCGATTCCGTGGAGATGCTTATCGACGTCATCCGTGGCCGGGAAATCCCCCTGATGGCTGAATTCGCGGGCGGCAGCGCAGTGGGGACGCTCGCCCTCGAAGCCGGCGCGGGCACAATACTGCGCTTGGCCGACGTTGTCGAGTAGATGTACACGACGCGCGCACGACGTGCCTATCTTTCGCGCGGGGTGGTGGCGGCCTCGAGTTCCCTCGCGAGGTGCTCGATGGCGTCGGGCGGAATCTCGGAGCGGTAGCGCACGTCCGTGTAATGGCGGTACCAGCCGGCGCACAAGTCCAGCTCTGCCGCTTCGAGGCGGGCGGCGAAGCGGCCGAGCGTCTCGCACGGTGCGCGGACATGTCCCCTGGACGAGACGTGCCGGTTCATTCGGGCGAGCAGGAGCTGGCATTCCCTGACCTCGGGCGAAGTGACCGCTCCCCTACGCGGGGCGCGCCGTTTCCGGCGGCGCCATACCCAGCGGGCCGCGAGCGCCCCGAGCAGCAACCAGAACCATACGCTTGTGGCCGCGGCACGGAACAGATCGTGGAAGAATGCTTTGAGCACACCCGCAAAACCCGCGAAGTCTCCCCACACCAAGGCTTCCCAAAGCGCGTGCAGCCGGAATTTCAGGTAATCCCATAACTGGCGCAACCGCCCTGCCTCGGGCGAAGGCCTTCCGCCGGGCGGCGTCGCCTCGACCAAGACCCAGCCGCGTTCGGCGTCGTAGGCCTCGACCCACGCATGGGCGTCTTTGTCGCGCGCAATCCAATACCCGCCGTACGTATTCTTGGCCCCCACAAGGTAGCCGGTGACATAGCGCGCCGGAACATCCGCCAGACGCAACAACACGGCCGCGCCGCTGGCGAAATACTCGCAGTGGGCGGGCACACGGTTCAGCAGGAAATGCGTGACCGGGTCTTCGCCCTCGGGGATCTCGATGCCGAAGTCGTACGTGAAGTTTGACGTGAAGAACTCGGCAATAGCCTCGATCGTTTCGCCGTCGGTGCGGCATTCGCGCGTGATCGAGGCGGCAAGCTCGCGCACCCCGGGAACGACGATTTCTGGCAGGGCGGTCAGTTCAGAACGCCGCGCCTCATGGATTTCCGCGAAGGACGCCTCCTTTGGCACGGCCACGCGGTAGGAAGCGGTCCCCTGCATGGTGCTTGATATGGGTGCGCCTTCGCGATCGACTGTCACCGCGCCTTCTCGCGCGTATAGATACACCGCGCCCAGGGGCGCGAATGCTGCATGGTCGGTCCTGCCCGTCGGGAAGACGCTCAGCACACGCCATTCGCCGGTATGTTCCGGCGCTTCACGCAGCCGCAAGGCAGTTTCGCCCGACTCTGGCGGCGGCGCAGTGACGGCGGGCCTGTCAGGCGCGGCTTCTGAGGTGTCACCGCGAACGTCCCACCGGTCGCCGAGAAACGTGTCGAACGCCATACCCCGCAGGTAGCCGGGCGGAGGCTCGGAAAAGATGCGCAACGCCACCGCGGTCCCCCCTTCCGCCTGTGCCGCCGCGACGCTTCCCAATCTCGCCGAGCGCGAGAATCCAACCGAACTGCTTTGCCGGAGGCGGTAGGTGAGCCGCCCGAGGAACACATCGACATCGTTCCGGTGCTTGTATAACAGACGGCTCGAGACTGCGCCGCCCGCAAGGGCCAGCGCAAGCAGCGCAAACGCCAGAATCGACGCCATAAAGGGTCTCCGCGAGGGTCTGTTTGCGAAGCGGACCTGGAAAGTCATGAAGTACAGTGCGGTGAGGCCCGCGACGGCGAGCGAAAGCCACAGGTAGACGGATTTGGTAGTGCCCGTGCCTATCGCCGGGATGTTGCCCGCCAGCACCATCGCGTTGGCCGACAACAGTGGCACGTACAGCGGCATGCCCTCCTCGCGGTGCAGGAACAGGAGCGCGGTCAGGTACGTAAGCAGCGCTTGCGCCATGACATGGGCGAGCGAGTATTCCATAAGCGGCGAGAGCGAGAAAAGCGGCAGGGTGGAATAGCCAATCTCGCGCAACGGAGCGAGGCGCCATTTCACCGCGAACACGAGGAGGATGGTTACAAGCAGCAACATCTGGCGGTCGCGCCGCATGCGAAGCTGCAATAGGCCCGGCGCCCCGGCAAGCGCCACCGCCGCAAGAATGCCCGAGAAATAGTACTGCTGCGACAACATCCCCATCATGGTTGCCGGAACGCAAATGAGACCGAATGCTATCAGCCGTCGCGCCGTCACAGCTCCTCGATGCCTCCAGCAAACACCTCAGCGGACGAGACGTGCAGAATCGGCCCGAGCCAGTCCTCGGCGGCTCCGTAATCCATCGTGGGCGGCGTGTCGCGCACGATAATCACCTTCGTACTGCACCCGGCCTCGACCGCGGCCCGCATAAGCACTTCACGCGAAGGATCCCAGTCAAGCAGCACGCACACCACGGTCGAGATATTGCCCAGGTCGTCTGCCAATGCTGGGGTCACCTTGTCAAACGGATTGGTGCGGCATTCGTCGACGCAGGCAAGAATCTCGAGCACGTTTTCGAGGTGGGCCGTATGACGTCCCGCGCGGAACACGTGCAACGTGGGACCCGCCGCAAAGATATCCACGATGTACTCGCCGCGTGACAAGGCATCCGCCACCGAAGCGGACAGGCTCACGGCAGCCTCGAGTTCGGGAAAGCCCCCCCGCGGCCGAAGCCACTGGCTGCGGGTGACGAACGTGTCCAGCACGAGCGCCACCCGGCAGTAATATTCCTCCTGGTATTCGCGCAGTACCGGCTGCGCCAGCCGCGCCCATGCCCGGAAATCAATGTGCCGGACAGGGTCGCCTTGCCGGTATTCGCGGTTGCCGATGTATTCGGGCGATTCGCCGACGTCCGACGTCAGCGCGATGCCTCCAGGCTGATACCGCGTGCCGATGGGCACATCGACCCCGGCAAGCGGGTGGAAATCAGGTAATACCAGCAGGCTGCTCTTGCTGTTGTGCGCCTTTCCAGTGCGGCAGATGCTGAATGGAAACGTCGAGAACACGCGCAGTCTGGGCAGGGGATACAGCCCGCGCCGCATAGGCTCGAGGGTTATGGGAAGCGTCGCGGCCTCGTTCCGCCCAAGACTCGGCAGCTCGCGCTCTACCCCTGGCTGCCGGATCGACCGAGGCAAGCCGAAAAACCCCGCCCCAAGCCGCAAAACAGGCCATAGGCTCTTGTTGCGTATGGAAAACGACCCGGTCACCGGGTGTCCGGCCGTGGCTTTATCGGGAAAACGCCCGGTCACCTCGACGCGCGGGCGAACGAACAGATTCACCAGAAATGCAACGAAACCCACATAAAACAGCGCCAGAAACGTCTTGAACGAGGGAATCTCGAGCGAAGGCGCGGCCAGAATGCCTGTGATAAACCCCGTAACCACCAAGACACGCCCGGCCGGCGTCAGCTTGAATATCCAAACGTATCGAGAGAGCCGTTCAAGGCTGTCGGAGCGCTTGCGTTTCATGTAGGAACCCGGATGTCTTCGAGCAACTCGCGAATGACTTCCTGTTTTGTCGTGCCCGCGTACTTTGCCTTGGCCGTCAGCACAATTCGGTGGGCGAGAACCGGTGTGGCCAGCTTCTGGATGTCGTCGGGGATAACATGGCCGCGCGAGTCCATAAAAGCGGCTGCCTGTGCCGCACGGAAAAGCATCAGCGAGCCGCGGGGACTCACGCCGAGCTTGAGCCGCTCACTCTCGCGCGTCCGCCGCACGATCGCGACCACATAGCGGGAGATACTCTGCTCGACATCCACTTTGCGCACCGCCTGCTGCATCGCCAGCACGTCTTCACGCGTCAGCACCGGCGCGATACGCTCGAGCGGATGCGATTCCGCCTGGGCGTAGAGAATGTCGACTTCGGCCTCCGCCTCGGGGTACCCAAGGTCCAACTGGACAAGAAACCGGTCGAGTTGGGCCTCCGGCAGGGGATAGGTGCCGTGGTATTCGATCGGATTCTGTGTCGCGATGACCAGAAACGGCGCGGGAAGAATATGGCGCGTGCCTTCGATGGTCGCCTGCATCTCGTTCATGGCCTCGAGGAGCGCCGACTGCGTACGCGGCGAAGCGCGGTTGATCTCGTCCGCCAACAACACATTGCTGAAGATCGGGCCTTCGCGAAACGTGAACGTGCCGTCCGAAGGGTTGTAGATCGACGAGCCGAGGATATCGCTGGGCAGCAAATCGGGCGTGAATTGGACGCGGCGAAACGTGGCGTCGATCGATTTTGCCAACGCCTTGGCCAGCGTGGTCTTGCCCACGCCCGGCACGTCCTCCATCAGCACCGAGCCGCCCGCCAACAACGCCGTCACCAGAAACTCGATGGCCTCGGGTTTGCCCCGGATCACCTGCCCAAGAGTCTCCTTGAGCGAGAATACTTTGTCCGTGAGCACCCCGGCAGTAGTCTGGGTCATATCTGCTCTCCTGTGCGATCCCCCTCGCGTCTGTCTTCTAAAGTGCATGCTAAAACTTTCCGCCGCCGCTATCAAGATACACGTGGAGATGCATGCGGGCGCAACCGCGATGCTCATTTATTCGGACTTCCTTGAGGATCGCGGCACATCGTCGGAGCGGCTGCTGCCGAACATACCGCCGTCCGTGGCCGAATAGCGGCACAAGGAATACGCTTCTCATTCGACCGGTTAGGATCAGTATATGGGTAATTAGCCAAAGCGAGTACACGAAGGAATCCAACACAGGAGGTGGATCATGAAACGTCTACTCGTAATTCTCGCGGTTCTGGGCAGCCTGGGCGCCGCCACGGTTGCGCTGGATCGAGCAGCCCCGGAATTCGGGCCAGAAAAGCACATCTTCGTACCCGTAGACGACATCGAATGGGCGCCAGGGCCCGCGTCGTTGGCCGACGGCTCGGAATACGCCGTGCTGGAAGGCGATCCCGAGGCTGAGGGGCTGTTTGTCATGCGGCTCAAGCTACCCGATGGATTTCAAATTCAGCCGCACACCCATCCCAACTTCGAGCGGGTCACGGTGATATCCGGGACGTTCAATCTGGGCATGGGTGAGCAGTTCGATGCAGACGCGGCCCATACGCTCAAGGCGGGAAGTTTCACTTCAATGCCTCCCGGCATGGTTCACTTCGCACACGCCGAGGGAGAAACGGTGGTTCAACTCACCAGTATTGGACCTTGGGAGATACATTACATCAATCCAGAGGACGATCCCCGGCGGTAAGCGTTCTTCCCAGCTCCGTCGAAAGGTTGCTGTTCACCCAATAAATACGGAACCGAACCTTCGAAAAACGTAGGCGCCACAAGCTCAATCGAGTAAATGGCAACCATTTGTGACACTCATCCTACTGGGAAAATGGTCCCCAATTGGATGTCCCTCTTATTGTCGACGATATTTCGGCTAGTGGGGAGAACCGCCCGGTGCTATGGTAAAGTGATGCGGCCATGGAGACCGAAAGACGCAAACTGTCACGGCGCAAATGGCTGACCAGTGCCGTAGGAGCCGTACTCGCGACGCCGCTCATTGTCCGCGCCCACGTGTTGGGCCGAGGGAACAGGCTGCCGCCATCGGAGCGCATTACGATGGGCCTGATCGGGGCGGGCGGCATGGGCCGCGCAAACCTGACGGGACGTGCCCACCGCGGAGAGCCGGGGTTCCTTATCCAAAGAGATGTCCAGGTGGTGGCCGTGTGCGACGTGGACGAACGTCGCGTAGCCGCGGCCCGCCGCATCGTGAATGATCACTACGGCAGCCAGGACTGCGCGGTCTACAAAGATTTCCGTGAGCTCGCCGAGCGCGGCGACATCGACGCCGTAATCATCGCAACGCCCGACCACTGGCACGCGCTCAACGCTTTGGCCGCCGTACGCGCGGGCAAGGACGTCTATTGCGAGAAGCCCTTGACCCACACCCACGAAGAAGGCGTGGCCGTGGTCAACGCGGTGCATGACAGCGGGGTGGTGTGGCAGACGGGCGCCCAGCAGCGCTCGGATTATGAACACTGGCACTTTCGGCGCGCCGTGGAACTGGTGCGCAATGCCGTCATCGGCCGGCTGAAACACGTCGAGACAGGCCTGCCCGTGTTTCAACCCGAGAGCCCCGAACCGAGTCCACAGGGGCCGCCCAACCATCTGGACTACGATCTGTATTGCGGTCCCGCCGACAAGATCCCTTACGATCCCGGCATTGTGCACGGACGTTGGCGTTGGCGTCTCAGTTTCGGCGGGGGCGCATTGATGGACTGGATTAACCATCACTATGACATCGCTCACTGGGGCATGGACATGGATGACTCAGGCCCTATTGAAGTTGAAGCCCATGGCCAATTTCCGCCCAGCGGCGCGCTCTACGACACTCCCTTTCATTTCACGGTGAATTGCCTTTATCCAAATGGCGTCACGGCCAGCATCTCCGATGATCATCCTCGAGGCGTGAAGTTTATCGGTTCGGACGGATGGATCTATGTCAACCGCAACACGCTGGATGCCTCGGATCCGGCATGGACAGCGCTTGATTTCGCCCCCGGACCCATTAGGGTGTATCACTCGCCGGATCACCGGCGAAATTTCCTCGATTGCGTGAGGAACCGCGAAGAACCCATTTGTCCGCCTGAGGTTTCGCACCGGACATGTACGCCCGGCTTTCTGGCTTACGCTTCCATGTTGACCGGGCGCAAGATCCTGTGGAATCCGGCGCGCGAGCAAATCATCAACGACAGCGAGGCGGAGCGGCAACCGCTCATGAAATTCGAGCCGCGGGGAGAATGGTCGCTGAATGAAGAGGAATAGTCTTTTGAGAGCTTCCCCTTCTTTTGGTGGGCAGCTTCCGCTCTGACCTACTCGGGTTGTTCGGACGGCGCATCGTCAGGGCTGTCACCGCGGGGAGTGCGCTGACCGCGGCCATAGCCTTCCGTGCCGCCGCCCCGGCGAGGAGCGCCTTCGCGGGGAGGACCATCCCAGGAGCGCTCGCCCCGTTGTTCGCGGAACCGTTCGCGGGCTCGTTCAATCATTAACCGCATGTGCCGCTCGAAATCGCCCATGAACATGTAGAGCTTGGCTTTCTGTGTAGCCGTAAGCGCCGGGGCAGCGCGCTCGAACACATCGAAACGCATCATCTGCACTCTCTTGTCAATCTCCACAAGTTCAGCCAGTGTCGCCTCGATCTTCTCGTCAGAAGCGCCGGAAGCCACCAGTTCGCGCAGTTCCCGCGTACGTTCCTGGCGCTCTCTGTGCATTCGCGCGGTTTCTTCCTTAATCTCGTTATATTGACGGACCAGCACCACCGTCTGCTCGTCGGTAAGACCTAACTCCTGCGACAACCGAACCATGCGAACCGTCTCGACCAAGGTCCGGACATCGTCCTCGCCCATATGCTTCAATTCTTCCATGAACATACTGCCGCCGCGGGGCGTCTGTTTGGGCGCGGCTTCTTCGGGGGGCTGCGCGACCGCGGCTTCGGCCAGTAATCCCGCAACCATCAGCGCAGTGAAGAACCATCGAGCGCATGTCATCATCTAACCCTCCATTGCGTATTCGAGCAGCAGTTCCCGGAACACGACTTCTTCGCCGGGGGTCAGCTCATCGAGTAACGCATCGAGTTCTACCTCGTTGTCTATCACATCCGCCATTTGCGCCAAGGCCAATACGTCGGCGGGGTCCAGGAACGCCTCGACAGACTCAACGCCATAGGCGTACTCCAACAATACCGCCTCCTCGCGGACCTCGGCCAGTCCTTCCAGAAGAGCCGCATCCAGCGCCTCGGGGTCCGCATGCCTCCAGTGGGCCACGGCGTCTTCAAACGGATGACCGGAAGGGCCCGGCGACGAGAGCGTGGCAAAGTAGACCGCTCCAAGCATCAGCACAACCGTTGCGGCCGCGGCAAAGGGCAACACGAGCGGCATCCACCCGCGGTGGCGCTCAACGCCTTCCTCGCGCGCGCGAGCCAGCACGCGCGCGGCGAATTCCGGCGCGACCTCGGGCAAAGGCAAGCCCCGCACGAATTCCGACTGAGCTTTCAACACCTCGAATAAACGTTGCGCCTCGGCATCCTCGCGCAGCAACCGCTCTACGGCC
>SLSB01000413.1 GCA_007130675.1 Candidatus Hydrogenedentota bacterium
AACATGGCTGCCACGGCTTTCTCGAAAAACCCATTTCCAGAGACCTGGCCGAAGCCGACGAAATGGTGGACGCCATCGAAGCGAAGAATCTCAAATGGGCCATGGCGCACAACTACCGTGTGTCGCCGTTGATCCAACACATGAAGAAAATGCTTTTCGAGGAGCGCATCATCGGCCACATTATCGAGCTGCGCGGCCGCGGAAAAGAGGATAACCGGTCAGGGGGCGAGGACCTGATCGTTCTCGGCACTCATGTGTTTGACCTGATGCAGGACCTCATGGGGCCGCCCGAGTGGTGCATGGCCGATATCACAATGAATGGGGAGCATGCGCAGCCTTCTGATGTGAGAGAGGCAACGGAGCCGCTCGGCCCCATTATCGGCAACCGGCTCAACGGCATATTCGGACTGGGCAGGGGCATCGCCGGCTTTTTCGGTTCCATCGTTCAGCCGGATGGCGATGGCGGCCGCTGGGGGCTGGATATTTACGGGTCGCGGGGAGTCATCAAGACACGGTTCGAGGTGATCCCCAGCGTGACCTATCTTCCTGACCCCTCATGGGCTCCCGGCATGACTGGGGCCGAATGGCAGCCATTGCCCGGCGCCCCCACCGTCACCATGGAGAATCCCAATGTAGAACGAAACGCCCCAATCATTGACGACCTGATCGCCGCAATTGAAGAAGATCGCATCCCGGAAGTAAGTTTGCAGGATGGGCGTACCGCCTACGAGTTCATCCAGGGTGTGTTCGCGGCGCACGTCAACGGCGGGCGTATTGAGCTTCCCCTGCAGAAACGCTCACATCCCCTCGCGGATTGGGTCTAAGGTCTTGATTTTTTTGCCACTTGCAACAGACAGGCGTTTCATCGTACAATTGTGTAGGCAAGAGATTTGGCTGGAAGGTATAGGGCGCCCGGCAGGCAGGAGGTCTGCCCGGCGTGTTCGGTAACTCGAGGAGGTGGAGCCAATGATCAGCCGCAAATGGTTGAAAACGGCTGTGATGTGCCTAATGCTCGTCATGATGATGGCATACATGGCAGACACGGTGTACGCAGGCGCGGATCTGGATGAAAGGCGGGGCATCGAGGGTCTCCTTGCCGGCCGAGACGACGCGGACCCCGACCGGGCGCCTAACAGCACTCAGAAGTTTTTAGGGATTGCTTCGTTTGGCGTCATGATTATCGTTGTAAAGTATTTGTAGCCAACGCAGTGCCCCGCCGCAGTTTCGGCGCGGCGAGGGGCAGCGTGTTTTTCGGACATGGCTTCGGCGGGGAATGCATACCCGCCCAGGTGGGAGAGGGCATCCGGGTTCCCGGAGTACGGGAAGGAATCCTTGGCTACCGAAACGGAAGATACGATAGGGGGAGTGGAAAAGCGCATTCTAATCCTCGATGACGAACCCGGCATCCTCGAGGTCCTCTCGCAGCATCTCACGAGTGTCGGGTACGTGTGCATCAGCACCACGTCGCCGGGACAAGCGCTCGAGTTTCTTCGCGAAAAACCGTTCGCCCTGTTACTCACCGATCTCCGCATGCCTGAGATGGATGGTCTCGAGGTGGTTCGCCGGGCGCGGGCTATCGACGACGACCTTTCCATCATCGTGGTGACCGCATTGGCCGAAGTAACCCAGGCCATTCAATGTATGCGCCTCGGGGCTGAAGACTATGTGCTGAAACCCTTCAACCTCCAGGACATCTCGCGGTCCGTTGCGCGTGCTGTCGAAAAGCAGCGCGCCGTAACCGAAAGTCACGAGTATCAGGAACGGTTGCGCAAGCGCGTCGATTCGGCCACCTCCGAACTCGAACACGTCAACCAGGAACTGCGCGAAACCAAGCAGTATCTCGAGAATCTTCTCGAGAGCACGGTCGACGGTATCATCACCATCGGCAGCAGCGATGAAACCATCGAGTTTGCCAATGGCGGAGCCTTGGCCATGGCAGGATACAGCCGCGAGGAGTTTCTGGGGCTGCCCGTGGCCCACCTGCTCGCCGGCGGAGCGGACGAGTTTCGCAATGTTCAGCGGCTCCTCAGCCAGAACGAGCACCTGAAGAATTACGAGACCGGGATTCGCAGACAGGACGGCTCGGCCGTACAGGTCAACATCTCATTTTCGCGGGTCGAAAACGCCAGGGGGGAGTTTGCCTCGACGCTCGCGATCTGCAAAGACATTACCGAGCAGAAACGTCTCGAGCAGGAACTCAAGGAGATGTCCGTCAAGGACGCGCTCACTAACCTGTACAATCAGCGGTCGTTCTTTGAGCGTCTCGAGAATGAAGTCGAACGTGCCCGGCGCCAGAAGCGGCCCCTGTCTTTGCTCCTGTTCGACATTGACAAGTTCAAACAATACAATGACACGCGTGGGCATCTCGAAGGCGACAAAGTGCTCAGTGGAGCGGGCGCGGCTGTGCTGGAATGCACGCGTGAACACGTCGACATTGGCTTTCGTTACGGCGGCGATGAGTTTACGGTGATCTTGCCTGAAGCCGGCGAGGAACAATCGGCGAGCATCGCGGAACGTATTCGCGAGACATTCGAAAAACGCGATTTCGACGGGTTGACGCTCAGCATTGGCTGTGTGTCGTTTAGCGAAGAGCATTCGGTGCGTTCATTCATCGAGAAAGCCGATGCCCTCATGTATGAAGCCAAACGAGCTGGCGGAAACCAGGTGCGCAAGACGGCGCCAGAAGTACAAACCTCCAAATAGCAGGTCGGGAAAGGGAAGCACTGCACTATGAAATTCGCTATCTGCAATGAGATCTTCAAAGACTGGAACGATACCGCACGCACGTTTAATTACGTCAAAGAAATCGGCTATGACGGCATCGAAATTGCCCCCTTCACCTACAGTCAATACGTGACGGATATCGATGGAAAGACCCGCAAGGAAATCGTGAAATGCGCCGAAGAAGCCGGCCTCGATGTCATCGGCATCCATTGGGTGTTCGTCGGGCCCGAAGGGCTGCATATCAATCACCCGGACAAGGAGCTCCGCGACAACGCGGCGCAATATTTGATCGATCTGGCTCAGTTCTGTGGAGATATCGGCGGCCAGCTCATGATCTTCGGCTCGCCCAAACAGCGCAATGTCCATGAGAGTCTGACCTACGAGCAAGCCTTTGAATACACAGCGGAAGTCTTCGAGCGGGCCATGCCCGCATGTGAGAAACACGGCGCAACCATTTGCATGGAACCCCTCACGCATCTCGAGACCAATTTCTGCACCTCCGCAGCCGAGGCCGTCAAGCTAATCGAGCGGGTCAACCATCCCAACTTCCAACTCCTGCTCGATACCAAGGCCATGACCTTCGAGGAAGAGGGCCGCCCCGCGCTCATCCGGAAATATGCCAGGTATTTGGCCCACTACCACGCCAACGATGAAAACCTGCACGGTCCAGGGTTCGGCGATGTGGATTTCGGCCCGATCTTCGAAGCCTTGCGCGATATTGATTACCAGGGATACATGTCGGTCGAGGTGTTCAAATTCGAACTCGGTCCCGAAACCATCGCCGCCAAGAGCATCGAATACCTCAAGAAGTTCGTCTGAATAACGCCTTCGCACGGACGTTTTGCGGGACCTCCGGCGGCTCTTCCGCCCGGAAGTCCCGCATTTTCTTTATCGTTTCACACGATCTCAGGTTTCAGCACCACGATCCCGGTACCGTTAAACGCCTGCTCGATGGCCGCATACATCGCGTCGTCTTCGTACATCCCTACAATAGCCCCGCCCGAGCCCGTGAATTTGCAGTGCGCCCCAACCGCGCGCGCCCGCTCGACCATATCAATGTTCGCCGGACTGATATTGTAAATGGATCTGCGCAGATCAAAATTGCCATCGAGCAAGGGGCCAATCTCGTTACCCCGCCCCGCCACGATCAAGTCGCGCGCCTCTTGCGCGTACCCTGCGAACCGTTGCATCGCATCTACAATCTTGGGCTCGCCCTGCAACCACCGCTGGCGGATCGCATTGTGAAAGATCTCGGACCCTTCCGCCAAGTCCGTCCGGAACGCAATGAAGAGATTGGGCAGCAGCGCGGGGTCAATCCGCTCATAGGCCCCATGGCCCTGCTGCTCCATCAATTCCTGGGCGAAATCCA
>SLSB01000199.1 GCA_007130675.1 Candidatus Hydrogenedentota bacterium
ACCTGTGAACACCCGGGACATCAAAGCACTCAACAATCAATTTTTGATCAACACCTACGGCGAGCGTAAACATGCGTTTATTCGAGGGGCGGGCAGCCGTCTCTGGGATGCCGAGGGGAAAGAGTACCTCGACTTTTTCGCTGGCATCGCGGTGGTAAACCTTGGCCATTGCCATCCCGCTGTAACCGAGGCCATCTGCAGCCAGGCCCGTACGCTGGTGCATGTATCGAATCTCTATTACATCGAATCTCAGGTTCGTCTGGCGGAATTGCTGAGTGTGCATTCGTTTGCTGATCGGTGGTTTTTTGCCAACTGCGGCGCGACGGCAAACGAAGCCGCCATCAAGCTGGCGCGACGGTATTGGGCGGAACAGGGGACGCCGAAACCGCACATTATTACGGCGTTGGACTCCTTTCACGGCCGCACGCTGGCGACGATCACGGCCACGGGCCAACCGAAGTACCACGCGGGATTCGAGCCCATGGCGCCGGGGTTCAGCTACGTCCCGTATGATGACGTTGCGGCACTCGATGCGGCCATTACGCCCGAGACAGGGGCGATCATGCTCGAAGCCATCCAAGGCGAAGGCGGCGTGCGCGTGCCCGATGAAGACTACCTGCCCGCGGTGCGGCGTTTGTGCGATGAGCGGGGGCTTCTGCTGATTCTGGACGAGGTGCAGACCGGCATGGGCCGAACGGGCACGCTGTTCTGCCATGAGCAGTCGGGTATTGCGCCCGATATTATGACGGTGGCCAAGGCGCTTGGCAATGGCATGCCGATTGGCGCGATGGGGTGCACGGAAAAGGCGGCCTCGGGATTCGCGCCTGGAACTCATGCGACAACGTTTGGCGGGAACCCGTTGTGCAGCGCGGCGGCGCTTGCGACCTTGCGCGTGCTGCTTGCGGACGGTTTCCTCGAAAACGTGCGCGACATCGCCGGGTATTTCATGGATGCTCTCGACGGTCTCGCCTCGAAACACGCGGTGATCAAGGAGGTGCGGGGAAGAGGGTTGATGGTGGGCATCGAACTGGGCTGTTCCGTTTCGCCTGTGGTTGAGAAGATGCTTGAGGCAGGCATTGTGTGCGGACCGGCCGGCCCCAAGGTGTTGCGGTTCGTGCCGCCGTTGATAGTGACCAAACAAGATGTCGACCGTGTCGTCTCGACCTTGGACCGCGTACTGGGAGACGTATGATGTTTACCGATTTCATCTCGCTGGCCGAACTGACGGGTGCCCAGATTATCGAGCTGCTTGATTTGGCCGATGCCCTCAAGGCCGAATTGAAGGCAGGCAAGCGTGGGCAGCCGTTGGCGGGCCAGACCCTCGCCATGATTTTCGAGAAACCCAGCTTGCGGACGCGCGTGACCTTCGAGACGGGCATGGGCCAGTTGGGTGGGCACGCGATCATGCTCGAGACGGGTCACATCCGTCTCGGCGAGCGCGAATCGGTGCCCGATGTAGCCCGGAATCTCGAGCGCTGGGTCGATGGAATCATGGCCCGCACCTTCAGCCACGACACCGTGGTGCAGTTGGCCGAATATGCGAGAATTCCCGTGATCAACGCGCTGACCGACAAACTGCATCCGTGCCAGATTCTGGCCGACGCCCAGGCACTGCGTGAGCATAAGGGCGATTTTGAGAATCTTAAGGTAGCTTTTGTGGGGGACGGCAACAATGTCAGCGCCTCGTGGTTTCATTTTGCGGCCCGCATACCGCTCAACTACACGCTGGTGTGTCCGCCCGGGTACGAAGGTGCTCAGGATGTCATTGCGTTTGCACAGCGCGAAGGTGCGGGCGAAATTGCAGTCAGCCATGATATCGAAGCTGGTTTGGCCGATGCCGACGCCGTGTATACCGACGTATGGGCGAGCATGGGCCAGGAGGAGGAAAGCGAGGCCCGCGCGAAGGTGTTTGCCCCCTACCAGGTGAACGCGCGCACGATGGCGTTGGCCAAATCCGACGCGGTGTTCATGCACTGCCTCCCCGCACACCGCGGCGAGGAAGTCACTGATGAGGTTATTGACAGTCCGCGGTCTATTGTGTTTGACCAGGCCGAGAACCGGCTTCATGCCCAGAAGGCGGTGATGTTGACGCTTATGCAAAGAGACGCAGACGGTTTGAATCGGAAGCAGCGGCAGCGGGGCGGGATTTGATCCGCTCGCGGGAAGCGATACCAGGGAGTGGTTCATATGGCGGCGAAAATAGACAAGATTGTGCTTGCTTACTCGGGCGGGCTCGACACCTCAGTGATTCTCAAGTGGCTCCAGGAGGTGTATCAAGCCGATGTTGTCGCGTTCATCGCTGACATTGGACAGGGCGAGGAGACCGGACCCGCCGTCGCGAAGGCCAAGGAGACGGGCGCGTGCAGCGTGCATTGCGAAGACCTGCGGGAAGAATTTGTGCGGGATTTCGTGTTTCCCGCGATGCGCGCCAACGCATTGTATGAAGGCACGTACATGCTCGGGACGAGCGTGGCCCGCCCGCTCATCGCCAAGGCCCAGATTGACGTGCTGCGCAAAGAAAAGGCCGACGCGGTGGCCCACGGCGCCACGGGCAAAGGCAATGATCAGGTGCGGTTCGAGTTGACGTATCTTGCGCTCGAACCTTCGGTGCAGGTCATCGCCCCGTGGCGGGACCCGAAGTGGGACCTGACCAGCCGGACCAAAATGTTCGAGTATGCTCAGGCGCATGGGATTGAGGTGCCGGTTACGCTCAAGAAACCCTATTCGTGCGACCGAAACCTGCTGCATTTGTCGTTCGAAGGGGGGATTCTCGAGGATCCTTGGGCCGAACCTCCCGCGGATATGTTTCAACTCACGGCAGACCCCGCCGCCGCTCCGGACACGCCTGTCTATGTCGAGGTCGAGTTCGAAGAAGGTGTGCCGGTGGCCGTGGATGGCCAACGGCTTTCCCCCGCCGCTTTGCTGGCAAAACTCAATGCCGTTGCGGGCGTCCATGGCGTCGGCCGTGTCGATATGGTCGAGAACCGGTTCGTGGGCATGAAATCGCGCGGGGTCTACGAGACGCCGGGCGGCACGGTGCTCTATGCCGCGCACCGGGCGGTCGAATCGCTGACCATGGATCGCGAGGTCATGCTCCAGCGGGACCAGCTCTCGCCGAAAATCGCGCAACTCATATACAACGGGTTCTGGTATTCGCCCGAGATGAGCGCCTTGATGGCGTTTGTGGATGCATCGCAGCAGAATGTGACGGGCACGGCGCGGCTCAAGCTTTACAAAGGCAATTGCATGGTTGTGGGCCGGAAAGCGCCTACATCGCTGTATGACGAAAAGATTTCGACGTTCGAGGAAGATGAAGGGGCGTACCAGCAGGCCGATGCCGGCGCGTTCATCCGGCTGAATGCGCTGCGGCTGCGCGTGCGCAACCGGGCAGGGTTGCTTTAGGCCCACATACGAGGACCTGGACATGGGGAAGCTTTGGGGTGGCCGTTTCGAGGGGCAGACAGATGCGCTCGTGGAAGCACTGGGCGAGTCGGTGTCGTTCGACGCCCGACTGGCGCCTTGGGACATCCGCGGGAGCATTGCACATGCCCAGATGCTGGGCGCCTGCGGCATTATTCCGAAAGGCGACGCCAAGAAGATCGTTGGTGGTCTGAGAGCCATCGCCGAAGAGATCGCAACGGACCGGTTTGTGTTCGACCCCGCCCTCGAGGATGTGCATACCAATATCGAGGCCGCTCTTGTCGAGCGGATTGGCGACGCAGGCAAGCGTTTGCACACTGGACGCAGCCGCAACGATCAGATCGCGCTCGATGTCCGGCTCTGGATGCGTGACCAGCTCGAGGCCGTCGGCGAACAGCTTCGCGGTCTCCAGCGGGCGTTTGTCGACATGGCCGAGGCGCATATCGAGGTGATTCTGCCAGGCTGCACCCATCTGCAACACGCTCAGCCTGTATTGCTCGCGCATCATCTTCTGGCGTACGTGGAGATGCTCGGGCGGGACCGCAAACGGTTTGCCGAGCTGCATAGACGGGTCGACGTGTTGCCGCTGGGTTCGGCAGCGCTGGCCGGCACCCCGTATGCGATCGACCGCAAGATGGTGGCCCGCGAATTGGGTTTTGCGCGCGTATCGGAAAACAGCATGGACGCCGTGGCCGATCGCGACCATCTCATCGAATTTTGCGCCCATGCCGCGATCTGCATGATGCATCTCTCGAGATGGTGCGAAGAACTCGTGCTGTGGTCCACGCCCGAGTATGGCTTCATCGAGATCGGCGATGCGTTTACAACCGGTTCGAGCATTATGCCGCAGAAGAAGAATCCGGATGTGGCCGAACTTGTGCGCGGTAAGACGGGGCGTGTGTACGGCGATCTGGTGGCTCTACTGACAATCATGAAGGGGCTGCCGCTCACCTATAATCGCGATCTTCAGGAGGACAAGGAACCCCTGTTTGACGCCAGCGACACCCTCCAGCTCTCTCTGGCCGTACTGGCGCGCATGACGCCCGCCATCACCGTACATGCGGACCGCATGCTCGAGGCGGCCCAGGAAGGTTTCATGGAGGCCACGGATGTGGCCGATTATCTTGTGGAAAAGGGCGCTCCTTTTCGGGAAGCACACGAGACCGCCGGCCGCCTGGTGCGGTATTGCATCAAGCACGGTAAACGCTTGCCCGAGCTGTGTCCCAAGGAATTTCAGAGCTTCAGTTCGCTGTTTCAACCCGATGTGGCGCAGGCGCTTACGCCCCACGGTCTTGTGAGTCGTCGCAAGCAGGTGGGGGGGACGTCGCCGGTGCGGGTGCGGGCCGCCTTACGTAAGGCCCGCCGGGCGATTGATGGCGCGGCTGGGTAAGTCCCGTACATCTTGCAAACGCCGAATCTGTTTTTGTGTTACACTTAAGCGGAGTGCGTCAGAAACTGGGGAACATGCATGGCTGAACAGTCAAGAATATTGGTGGTGGATGACGAGGCGGTAATCCGCGAGCTTATGGGGGACATTCTCACGGAAGAAGGCTATTCCGTCGAGTCGGTCTCTAACGGATTGGCTGCATTGGACTTACTGCGCCAGACTGATGATTTTGAGCTTTTGTTCACGGACATCATGATGCCTGAGATGGACGGCATCCGGCTCATTCACGAAGCGCGTAAGCTCAAGCCGACGCTGATTCCCATTGTGATGACCGGCTTCGCCACGATCGAGACGGCCCGGGCGGCTGTGAAAGAGGGGGCCTACGATTATGTGCTTAAGCCTTTCAGCCTGAGTGAGATAAAGCTGGCGGTATCGAATGCGCTCGAGCGCCACCATCTAGTCAATGAAAATGCCCGTTTACGGGAAATTACCGAATTGTTCACGTTCAGCGAGCAGGTCGTTCGCTATCGTGAAGAACGCACCCTCCTTGATTTTGTACTGAAAGCGGCTCTCGATCGCGTAGGCGCCCAGCGCGGTTCGATCATGTTGATGAACCGCGACGGCCGTGCCCTCGAGGTGGCAACCAGTGTCGGGTTGCCTGAAGAGGCCGAACATGATTGCGTCAGTATTGGAAACGGAATCGCAGGGTGGGTGGCCCAGCATGGGGCGCCCTTGCTGGTTGAAAACATCGACAAGGATCCCGAGATTGCAGGGCGCAGCCGCCACTTGGCAGATGCTTCGTTCATCTCTGTTCCGCTCGAACGCAAGGTGGCGGCTAATGGCTGGCGGCATCCCGTTCCTTCTCCGAATGGTCCCGAGGTGCTGGCTGTCTTGAATGTCAGCAGTAAGGAAAACGGACGGCAGTTCAACGAAGGCGATCTCAAGACGCTGAATGTGCTGGCCAATCACGCATCGATTGCGATCGAGAACGTGCGTCTAATTAGGGACATCGAGACATCACACTTGTCGACGCTGACCTCGATGGCGCTCTTGATAGAGGCCAAGGATCCGTACACGCATGGCCACAGCCAGCGAGTCCGGGATCTGGCGGTGCTCACGGCCCGGCGCCTGGGACTTCCGCAACCCGAAATCGATCTGCTGAATCTCGGTGCGGGTCTCCACGATATCGGAAAGATCGGCGTCAATGACGGCATTCTCAACAAATGTGATTGTCTCTCCGATCAGGAGTGGGACACGGTGCGCCTTCATCCGCTGATTGGCTATGATGTGCTCGAGCCCGTCAATTTCCTGACCAAAGGCCACCTCGACCTGGTCCGCCATCATCATGAACGGGTGGATGGAAGCGGGTATCCCGACGGAATTGAGGGTGATCAGATTCCCGAGATCGTGCGCATTATCACGGTGGCCGATGCCTTTGACGCAATGTCGAGCAGCCGCGCCTACCGTCAGGGCATGCCCATGGACGATATCGTGCAGGAGTTGAAACGCTGTTCGGGCGCTCAGTTCGATGCGCGCATCGTCAACCTCTTCGTCGAGATGATCCAGGAAGGGAAAGTGCAACTCGCCGGCTGAACCCACCGCGGACTTGGCGGAAGGGGCAGGCGCGCTCAGAAATTTCTCACCAGAGCTTCGGCGACCGCGCCCCGCTTATCGGCCCTGCTGTTGACGCTTCGTCTTGCAAACACCTGCTCGATGGCGAAGTCTGCATACAGATCGCGGACGAGCGGAGTCCACGAGTTCGACAGCAGCAGACAGACGCCGCGTGTGCTGAGTTCTCGAGCGACGGCGGCAAGCGCGCGCTGGTCTTGTTCGGCGAATCCGCCCTTTTGATACGCCGTGAAACTTGCCGTGTCCGAGACGGGATGATACGGCGGATCGAAGTAGACAAAGTCGCCGGGTTTTGCGCGGTCAAGCACTGATTGGAAGGGACGAGTATCGAGATGCGCCTTCTTGAGTGCCTCCGCCACGGCGCGAAGGTTGGGTTCGTCGCAAATGCGCGGGGCCTTGTAGCGGCCCATGGGCACGTTGAATTCGCCTTTGCTGTTCTCCCGGAAAAGTCCGTTGAAGCACGTACGGTTCAGATAGATGATGCGTGCGGCCTTAGCTGCCAACGATGTGGGGTGCGCCGCGCGCATTTCGTAATAGTATTCCTTGCAATGCCGCGCCCGGTGGCGTTCGAGAAGTTCAATCACTGCATCGGTCTCGTTCTTCACGCCTTGGTAGGCCACGATGAGGTTGGGGTTGTTGTCGGAAAGGTATGCGGGCTCCTTGATGGCTCCGCGACGAAAGAGCTCGAAGAAGAGCGCCCCACCGCCCACAAACGGCTCGTGGTAGCGGCGAAACGCGCCCAGGCGTCCGATGCGGTGCATCAGGTCGGGAAGCAGTTGGCGCTTGCCCCCGGCCCACTTCAGGAAGGGTTCCGGGGACCCGTTGTTTGCAGACCTCTGCTCCAATGAGAAATCCATCTGATCGCCCGGATGTTCGGGGCTGTTCTTGCACACGGCTTCGGCTCACGCGTCTTTGCGGACAGGCGGACGCCACCCAAACCAGGATTTCACGCGATACGCGAGGATCATAAGAATCATCTCGATGCCTAGAAAGAATGCACGGATCTTATTTCCGGTCACGGAAGACTGTCCGACCCGTTTGCGGTAATTCACCGGCACCTCGATAAACGGGATACCGTTGAGTATGGTCAAGAGCATAAGATGGGGCCCGAAAGCCGACCCTCCGACCGCAAACTGTGGCGCGATTGTTTCATAGGCATTCCGGTGAAACAAGCGCATGGTGCAGCCTACATCCGTGAGGAGGGTGGTATTGTACAAAAACTCCATCATCTTGCCCACGGCCCAATTACCCCACTTGAGGAAGAAACCCATGTTTGCGCCTTCCCACACGAGCTCGCGCTGGGTGCGGGTGCCGAATACGACCGGCACATCGTTGGAATAGGCCAGGAGCTTAATGACGTCGGCCCCCGAGAACGTGCCGTCGGGCTCGGCGATAATGAGCAATTCGCCGTCGGCCTCTGCCAGCCCCTTCTGGATCGCATAGCCGTAGCCCTGTTGTGTTTCGTAGACGAGGCGGGCTTGGGTCGGCCTGACTTCCTCGTCAGTACCTTCAGCAGCATTGTTGTTTACCACGACGATTTCGTCGACATAGCCCGACGCGAAGAAGTCCTCGATGGCCTCGCGAATCGAGTCCTTTTCATTGTATGTCGGGAAGATTACCGAGACTTTCTTTCCATCCCACATTGATATTCACCAATACGTGTAGAGCATCGCTTCGGTAAACCAGCATTGGGCCGCCATGAAACACACGGTGGCCGCCAGCGGTGCGATGCTTCGGGTTTCGTGTCCGATGCGGTCGATCATGTGGGCCGCGGGGATCACGACAAACGGAATGATGTACATGGCCGAACGTTCGCCTTCGCCACGGGCCAAATAGAGCAGGTTGAGGGCCAGCAACGTCAGCGCGAAGATGAGAAACAAGGTCTTGGTCTGAGGCTCGGACCGGAGCAGACGCTTGAGGAAGAGTACGGAGACCGGAATCCCCGCGTAATAGAGCCAACACAGGGGGTTGAGAATCTTCCACGTCCAAGATGGGAACCGGGGCGTAATCATATCAAGCTGTGCCTGGTCGGTATCGAACTGGGCCTTGGCGAGCTGGAAAGTGGCGATCATGTCAAATCCCGACCACAACCATACCGCCAGATGGGTGAGGAGAAATGCTCCGAACATGAACGCGGCGGTCTTGAAAACGGCCGTGCGAGTCTCGGGGCGGCCAAGCCGCCATAAGCCCATGAATGCAAAGAATGCCCCGACCCCAATGAGCGAAAACGAAAGGAGCGACATCAGCGCGTAGGTGAATCCCGCAGCCAAAGCGTACGCCAGCGAACCCCGGTGCAACGCCCGCCAGAACAGAAACAGCGTGGTAACGGTGAATGGCATGAACAGGATGTTCGCGCTGGTCGCAGTGAATAGCACAATCGTGGGTGTAACAACGTACAGGCTGCATGCGGTCAAGGCTACCCGCGGCCCTGCCATGTCGCGGGTCCAGAAGTAAAGCGGAATCAGGGCGGTGGCGCCGAACAGAATGGTCATGATGGCGAGGGGGAACGCCTCCTGACTGAAGACAACCAGCGAAAACAGCCAAAGCAACGCAATCGGCCCGGGAGGATGCACCTTCGAGTGCATCGAGAGGTGCGGGTGCATCGTGGTGTAGTCGCGAAACAGCCCCCGAATGGTCAGCCCTTTGCCGATATCGCCGATAAACTCGTCGCGATGGCGTTCATACGGGGCCGCGATAGCCGCCGGGCCGCCGCGTATCGTGGCCAGTGCAGGCGGAAAGAGTATGGCGAAAAGCACCAGGCCCACCAAGAATATTCGAACCGATTTCGTCGTCCATCCGTTGGAAAACCAGTCCATGCGGCGTGCCTGCCAAATCCAGAGGGCGAAACCGCCCAGAAAGACGGCGATGGCCAGGAGATGCCAGGGAATGGACGCAAGGCTGAACTCGGGCCGCAGCAACCCGTAAAATGGTGTGGGATGGTAATAGATGCCTTCGAAACCAAGTGCCCAAACGGCCGCCACGGCGAGCAGATACCACGCCAGCCACCGCCCATAGATGCCTATCAGGCGCTGGGCCGGCTGCGGTTGAAGCTCGCTTGTAAGAAACCCCGGTTGCATGTGCCGTATTGTAAAGAAGACGGGATTCCCAGTCCAGCGAACCAAGATTGGAACCAAAACCCGATATATGGGGATCAATGAGGCATGTGTTCGACGGTAAACCACAAGGTATTGTGGTAACATCTTTGACTTGTCCGTACATGTGCGGTACTATGAATCGGCACTGCATGCGGTAGGAACATGAACATCCGGCGTGATACATCTTGGTTCTACGGTCCGTATTGGCGTAGCGCCGCATCTGAAACACGTTTGCGGCGGGCGGTCGTGCTGTCTGTTGCGCTGCACGTGCTGATCCTTGGCGGGATTCTCATCGTCTTCAGCTTCCGCAAACTTCCCGACCCGATACCCGCGTACCAAGTTCAGTTGCTTCCAGACAACGAAGACGTGACAACCGATCAGCCCTTCGAAGACGTGGTTGAGGAGGAGCTGGAACCCGAGCCCGAACCAGAACCCGAACCTGAGCCGGAACCAGAACCCGAGCCGGAACCGGAACCCGAGCCGGAACCGGAACCCGAGCCGGAACCAGAACCCGAGCCAGAGCCGGAGCCAGAGCCGGAACCAGAACCAAGGCCCGAGCCTGAGCCTGAGCCAGAACCGAGACTCAGGCCCGAGCCACAGCAGATACCAGAGCCGCCCGCTCCGCCGAGAGAAACAGGCGTCACGATGGAAGATCCGCTTCCGTCCGAGCTATCGTATTGGGCGCGGATGGTGCAGCGGAAAGTGACCCAGTATTGGGAAATTCCCGGTGGCATTCGCATTGATCCCGAAAACAATCAGGCGAAGATCTCGTTCTGGGTGGCGCGTAATGGCAACTTGATCGGCGAACCCGTGGTGATCCAGCATGCCAATCATCCTGCATTGGCACAGTCGGGACTGCGCGCCCTCAAGCTGTCCGCGCCGTTTCCGCCGCTGCCCCAGACATACAATCAACCGGAAGTTCAAGTGGTGTATACGTTCACCCTCGCACGATAGGAGACGGACCGTGAGAATAGTGTATTTAGTTGCCATCTGTGGGTTGTGCGCCCCTCTGGCGTTCGGCCAGGTCGAAATCACTACCGAGGGGGTGGTCAGCGGCCGAATCCCCATTGCGGTGCCTGACTTTTGCACCGCCCCGGGTCAGGAAGCCCTTGGAAGGACGATGGCGAGCGTGCTGGCGTTTGATCTGCACTTTTCCGGCATCTTCGGGATTGTGCCTTCGAGTCGGTATCCCACAACCTTTACGGGCCTTCCCCGCGATCCGCAGGGAATTGATTTCGAAGGTTGGCGCGGTACGCCGGCCGAGTTCCTGGTGCACGCGTACGTGACTTCCGATACGCAGGCGCTGACGGCGGAATGCCGGTTGTTTGACGTGTTCTCGGGCGAGATGGTCAGTGGCAAACGCTTGTCGACTGGGAGCAACGAATGGCATCGCCTCGTGGCGCACCAATTTGCCGATGAGATTGTGCGTCATCTGACGGGCGTTCCGGGTTGCGCGACCTCGCGCATTTGTTTCAGCGGAGGCAGTGGCCAGACGAAAGAGATTTACGTGGCCGATTATGACGGCGCCAACATGAAACAGGTGACGCACCACAACTCGATCTCGATTTTGCCCAAGTTCTCCCCGTGCGGGCGCAAGATCGCCTACCTCTCCTACAAAGATCGCTATCCTTTTTTGTACATTCTCGATATCGAGTCCGGCCATTCGCGGCCGTTGTCCAGGGAAGTCGGTCTGAACGTTGCTCCGGCCTGGTCGCCCGACAGTTCGCAGCTTGCCGTGGTCCAGAGCCGAGACGGTAACAGCGAGATCTACCTGTTGAATGCCGATGGCACCAATCGGCGGCGGATTACTAATCATGCCGCCATGGACACCTCGCCCACGTTCGATCCCACCGGCACCAGGATTGCCTTCGTAAGCGAGCGCGGCGGCTCGCCGCAGATCTATGTGATGAACGTGGACGGGTCCGGCGTGAACCGGTTGTCATATCAAGGCGGCAGCGCCTACGATCCCGTCTGGTCGCCAGACGGCACGAAGATCGCCTATGTTGTTCTCAGACGTGGGGAGGGCTTCGAGATTTATGTGATGAACGCCGACGGCAGCAACCCCCGGCGGTTGACCAATTCCGTGGGAGTCAACGAATCGCCCACATGGTCGCCTGACTCCCGTCATGTGATGTTCACATCGAGCCGGACGGGCCGCTGGGAACTTGGGGTCGTGACCATCGAGACCGGCGAGGAACAGCGCGTAAACATCGACACGCCGCTGGCTCTGCAAGGGCCGAGCTGGGGTCCTCGCAGGGATTGAGTTTCTCTGGCGATGATACCAGCGGTGTGAACGCGCCGCGTGAAACCAAATGCGTTGCCGTGCAGCGTGAAAGGCTTGGGTCTCTGCCTGTCTGGCAACCAAGACTTTGAAAACGCACGGCGTTTGCGCGACACTGGGGCTGCCATGGGCGAAAAAACGATTGTACAGAACCGCCGCGCGCGGCATGATTACCACATCCTCGAGCGGTTCGAGGTGGGGATTTCTCTCCAGGGAACCGAGGTGAAGTCTATCCGCGCGGGCCACATCACCCTGAAAGACAGCTACGCCGAGGTCGAGGGCGGGGAGATGTATCTTGTGGGCGTGCACATCGCCCCCTACGAGCAAGGTAACATCTACAACCACGACCCCGAGCGGCGGCGAAAACTGCTCATGCACAAGCGTGAGATCCTTCGGCTTGGCCAGACCATTGCCGAAAAAGGGTTTACTCTTGTGCCACTCCGCGTGTATTTCAAGAACGGCCGCGCAAAAGTCGAGATCGGGCTCTGCCGCGGAAAGCAAACCGTTGACAAACGCCACGCGATTCGCGAACGCGAACAGGCACGCGAAGTCGACCGCGCCATCAAAGACCTCAAGCGGACGAAGTAGCCGTCTCATCCTGGAAGAGGCAATTCAAACAGACTGCAGTCTTCTGCTCTGACGCAAAAAAGGCAGCAAGACGCGGTGGCTGCTACAAAACGTGCGAATGGCACAATATGGGTTTCGCGCATTTGGTGTGTTTCGTAGTGGCGCACGTGCGGGGAATCCAAGAGCGGGGAATCAACGGACGGACTAGCCCTTTTCCTGCAAATTGCACGCAGCTGTGATGCCATGTGGCTCCTCCCGCCACCCCTGCGCAAGCAGGGGGCAGCCCGCATGAGAACGTTCAAGCGCACAATCAGGTCATGGGCGAGCCCGCGAGGGGCGGTTCCTTTGTCTCCGCAATGCGGTCGTGTTCGAAGATGCGGATATCGCGCCACCGCTCGCCGTGAAACCGCCAGAGGAGCACTCCGCTGAGCGCGATGATGTACACGGTGGCGCCTATCCATGCGCCTTTGGCCTCCAAGCCCAATCCGGGAAGAACCCAGGCCGCGGGTACACCGGGAATGCGCGACAGCGCGATCTCGTCCATGGACAGGAATGTGGCTACGGGAAGAAAGAACACATAGGCTCCGATCAACATAGCCCACATGACCCATCGGGTATCACCCGCGCCGCGCAGTGCGCCTAGAACCACAATGTTTACCGCGTCGAACGCCTGGAACAGCGCGGCAAGAATCAGCAAGACCGCGGCGAGTTCGACCACCTGGGGGTCGGTGCTGAAAAAAATCCGCGTCAGGGGTTTGGCGAAAATGGCGAAGCACAGCCCCGCCATTGTCATGAACCCAATGGCCAGTTTGAGCGTCGTGTAGGTGCGCTGCTTGGCCGTGGCAATATTCTTGCGCCCGATCCATTGTCCGACGATAGGTGCGATGGCGTGATTGAGCCCCACCGCGGGCATGAAGGCCACGTGCAGGAAGTTGATGGCCACATTGTGCGCCGCCATCTGTAAATCGCCGCAGCGGCCCACCAGAAAACTGGTGAATACCCCCCAGTTAAACACATCGAGAAACAGGCTCAAACCCGCCGGCCACCCGATCCGGACCAGCTCGCGCGCCTTGAGCCAGTCGAACGCGTACCGCGACCGGGTCTCGAACTCGCGGGTCAGCGGCTTCGACAAGAACACGGCATGAAGAATGGCGACTTGGATGGCCATGGCGATCACCGTGGCCCAGGCTGCTCCCGCCACTTCGAGTCTCGGAAACCCGAACTTGCCAAAAATGAGCACATAATTGAGACCGATATTGAGTATGTTGGCAACCCAGGCCGCAACCATGGGCACGCGCGGCCGGTTGACGGCCTGAAAAAACGACGTCAGCGCGGCTTGCCAGCACAAGAACACATACCCGAACATCCGGATACGGAAATATTGGACCCCGAGGCGCGTAACCTCGGGCGTATGGCCCATCAGCCCGAACAGGTCGTCGGCAAAGGGCCAGATCGCCATGCCCAACACGCCGCCAACCATGCCGATGTAGATGCCTTGCCACGCATAGCTGGCGCCCTGCTCCTTCTGGCCCCGGCCCAGGCTCTGAGAGGCAAACGTCGACACACAGCCCGCTATCCCGAGAAAGAACGTGGAGAAGATGAAAAACCACAGGCCGGCCGGACCTGTCGCCGCCAGGGCTGCGGTACCCAGCCGGGCGACCATGACCTGATCAGCAAACTGCATCAACACATAAGAAAGCTGCCCGAACACAATCGGGGCCGCCATCTTTGTGACTTCGGTCAGGCCTTCATAACGCTGTGGGGGTTCCATGATATCCAACTCGAGCGCGCGTTTGTGCGAAAAACGGCGATATTCACGTTTGAAATGCAACAACTGCAACCACAGGGTCTCGGCAGGCTCACGGGAACGGTTCGCGTCTCTCGCTTCGCATGCCAAGCACGATACGGTACCACTCCCCAGCCCCTTATGTCACGCCCCATATGCGCACCTTCATATACGCTCGTGATTCGCAATGAACGCGCAGGATAGCCTGTGCCCGCGTGGCCCGAGGCGAAAACCGGTGCGGAGGTATAAGGAAGTATGACGGATCCCATTTGAATCATGCCTGACACGTCCGTGTTGCCTTGCAGAAGGAGCTGAGATGTCCTTCTCTTTCACGACGAAGTGATTCCCTGGCTTTAGTTGTGTGATGACGGCGCACCCATAATGTAGCGCCTGGCCTTGTGCCAGGCGGACCGGACGTCCCGCGTAAGGCCGGACGCTGCAGGCTCAACCACATCCTTTATTGGGCAGGCGTGTGGGTTTCCTAATCTACGGCGGTGTCTTCTCTGTAACGTTCGCGTATCTTCTGAAGCCATTGATCGCTGGGCGATAGTTCCAAAGCCGATTCTATCCGGCGGAGTGTGTTGGCGCGATGCTTCTCGTACAGGTCTTCATTGATATGTGCGTACACCTCGACCAGAGATACATCCGGCTCGATCTCCTCGGGGTCAAGGAATTTGGCGTAATACAGATTCTCCAGAGCATCAAGATACCTGGCCTCCTCCAGGGCATCCAGGCCATCACTGAAGTAACCCAGAAAGAACAATGCTCTCAATTCCTTGCGCACCAAGTGGTC
>SLSB01000575.1 GCA_007130675.1 Candidatus Hydrogenedentota bacterium
ACAAGCCCAACGCTCCCGTGGGAAGCCTATCAAAACCCTCGTCCTTGAGCATTCTGCGCAACTCGACGGAGGTCACAAAGATATCATCCTTGCAATCGCCGAAACGGGAGACATAAACAGGGAGTTTGTTGGCCTCGATAGTGCGTCCGATCGTCTTACCCACCATGGCCGCCGCAATGGGCGCACGCGCCATTCCCACGAGTTTCACAAACGGCGCACCAAGCGCCAGCCCCTTGAAGATATGGTCTTCGAAAGAAAATCCGCCCGCCACGGCCAGTGTCGGCATGTATTCGCCTCGATCCGCCAGCCGTGAGGCGTATTGATGCAGCAGCGAGTGGAGATACACCGGGGGCATGCCCCACTCGTTCATCATGTGCCACGGGCTCATGCCGGTGCCCCCGCCCGCGCCGTCAACAGTCAGCAGATCGAGCTTGTACTTCGACGCGAACAACACCGCGCGGGCCAGGTCGGCCGGGCGGTACGCCCCTGTCTTCAGAAAGATATACCGCGCGCCCGCGCAGCGCAGCTCATCGACCCGCCGGGCAAACGACTCCTCATCCACCATACCCACGCGCGAATGGCGTTCGAACGCTTTGAACCCGCCGTGCTCGAACGCTTTGATAACATCCGGATCGGTGGGGTTGGGCAGCACGACATACCCGCGCTTGTAGAGCCGCTGGGCCTTATCGAGATCGTCTATCTTAACCTCGCCCCCGATGTCTTTCGCGCCTTGCCCCCACTTGAGTTCGACACACTGCACGTCCAGCTGCTCGATTGCATACTCGAGCACACCCAATCGGCTATCCTCGACATTCGCCTGCACAATAATCGCGCCGTAGCCGTCGCGCTGGTGGTCCTGAAACAGCCTGACCCGGCGCTTCAAGTCGTCCGTGTCTACCACGCGCCCGTCCTTGATCACCGCCGCATCATCCATACCGGCGACGTTCTCGCCGATGGTCAGACCCGTGCCCGCAAGCGCCGAGCCGATAGCCAGCGCGTCCCAGTTGTTTTTGGCAACATCCGTCGACCCGATACCGGGAATTTGCCAGGGATACCGGTATTTCAGCCCGCCATCGTGCCCGAAACGCACCTCGAGATCCACGGAAGGAAAGACGGCCTTGTCGCTGTCTGCCTCGATGCCGTGCGCACCGGCCGCCGTACCCATGATATTGAAATGGGAATAGTCCACGGGATACGTCTTTTCCGCGGCGGTGGTAATCACGCCATACGGCTGAGGATAAAGCACCTCGTGACCGCGATAGGCCGATTTGCCGACTTCACACATGCCGATGCAACCATCCACGCACGTTACGCAGAGACCCGATGCGGGCACTACCGAGTCCATCGTGCGGTTTTTGGTCAAGGTGGCGGCCGAAGCATTCACTCTCGAGAAGGTATTCGTCATCGTCGTCGTATCCTTTCCGTCGATCAATCCCCCTGCAGCTCACAAGCCACGCAAGGGTCCATGTAACACATCATGTCGTCAAACGAACCTTTATCCGAGCAGGGCGGCGCAAGGTTCTGGCATCCGCCGCACACGGCTTTCTCGGGCTCGGTATAGGTGCAGCGAAGCTGGCAGGCCGGGCACACATACATGCAGGCCCCGCAGAAACGGCACTGCTCGGACTTGATATCAAACGGCGTACCGATGCTGCGGTGCTCGCCCCGGTTGCGGAATCCGATGGCCTTCGCCATCATCTGTTCTTCACAGATGCGCACGCACAGGCCGCACAGAATGCAATCCTCGTGTTCCTGCCGGAAACGCTGCTGGTTCACGCCGTGCGCCGCGGCAAGGTCCTGAATGATCTTGGATTGCGGGCAGGAAGCCAGCAACAGCTCGATAATCATCCTTCGGGCCCGCAACACACGCGTCGAGGCCGTGCGGACCGTCATGCCCTCTTCGGCGGGATAGGTGCACGAACTCACCAATCTCGCTCGCGCCCCTTCACCAATCTCGACCACACACACGCGGCACGCCCCGTAAGGAGACAAACCTTCCATGTGGCATAACGTGGGAATGGGAAACCCCAAAAACCGCGCCGCCTCGAGCACGGTCGAGCCTTCTTCGACCGACACTGCCAATCCGTTTATGGTAAGTTGAATCATACGCGTTCTCTCTTCGCCGCCGCGCAGGCTGTCCCATCGCTTTCATGAGGCTGCGTAAACCGAAGATCACACCGCAGGCACCGCCGCGCCTCGTAAAGCGCTTCATTCTCCTTATACGACAATTCCACCTCGGCAAAGCTCTTTTCCCGCGATTCAACCCCGATCGTGCTCGGCTCCACTCGAGTGGGCTCATCATCTTCAGGTTCACGGGCCGCCGGTTCGAGATAGACCTCAGGAAGGCTTCCGCGCACCGGTTCTCGATGTTCTGCCCCGCGCAGGTAACGGTCTATGGCCCCCGCCGCGGTTCGTCCATGCGCGATGGCATCCACCACCGTGTTCGGGCCCGTCACCAAATCGCCCCCCGCGAATACACCCGGACGCGACGTGCAAAACGTTTCGGGCGCGACCACAACCCGGCCATCCCGCTCGATATCCACACCCATCGCCTCGAGACAGTCGCTGTCAGGGCGTTCACCAATTGCCGCGATCAACGTGTTCACGGGAAGATGAAACTCAGTGCCCGGCACGGGGACGGGGCGCCCGCGCCCGCTCGAATCCACCCCCCCCAGCGTGTTGCGAATGCACTCAATACCCGTCAACCGGCCGTTTTGCGAATGGATCTTGACGGGATGCACCATAGTCTCGACCTGCACCCCCTCCTTTTCGGCAGCTTCGATGTACCGTATTCTCACAGGTGAAACCAACGTCTCGAGCCGGATGCCTTCTTCAATGGCCGCGTCGACTTCCTCGGCATATGCGGGCATTTCCACGCTGGTGCGGCGGTACAACAACGTCACCTTCTCGACTGCTTTCTGGCGGATCGCCACCCGGGCGGCGTCCACCGCCGAATTGCCCCCGCCAACGATGCCCACATGCCCGGAAGCCAGTTCCTCCCCGCGCAAGTTAAACGCCTTCAAGAACGCCATGGATGGGTACACGCCCTCGATGCCCTCGCCGTCGAGCTCGAGTCGCCAGCTTTTGTCAGCGCCCAGCGCGAGAAACACCGCCTCGAATCCATCCTCGAAGAGGCTGTCCAGTGTGATGTCGCGTCCCAACACCGCCCCGCACTCCAGCGTGATGGAACCGGTCAGCAACGATTCGATCTCTCGATGGACCACGTCGCGGGGCAGACGATACGCGGGAATGCAGCTTGTGAGCATCCCGCCAGGCGTCTCCTCAGCGTCGAACACCGTGATCTTGTGCCCCATAAGCGATAGATAATGCGCGGCCGACAGACCCGCGGGGCCTGCCCCAATCACCGCGACCTTGCCCGCGCGCTCTCGTGTTTGAACCGCAACCGTCGAGAGCCAGGCCGCAGGATCCACCCGGTCCGTGACGAACCGTTTCAAGGCCCGAATAGCCACGGGCTCTCCCCCGCTGGTCCCGAGCCTGCACCTTCGCTCGCATTTCCTGTCACACACGCGCCCAGACACCTCGGGGAACGGATTGGCCTCACGGATGACCGCATACGCTTCTTCATACGCGCCCCGCTCGATGAGCGCGGCGTATTGCCACGCAGGCGTCTCGAGAGGACAAGCCGTCTGGCACGGCGCACCCACAAGTCCGTCGCACACGAACGCATCGCAACGCTTATGGGCCACGTGGCGCAGACATTCATCGCGGAAGTGACGCAGCATGCTCAATACCGGGTTCGACGCGGTCTGCCCCAGCCCGCACATGGTGGTGTCTCTTACCGTGAGGGCCAGTTCCTCGAGCAACGCGATATGCTCGAGCGACCCGCGGCCGCCGGAAATGTCATCCAGAATCTCATACATCCGCTGGGTACCCTTCCGGCAAGAGAAGCACTTGCCGCAGGATTCCCCCTTGAGAAAACTCATGAAATACTTGGCGATGTCCACCATGCAGGTGTTCTCATCCATGACGATCATGCCGCCGGACCCCATGATGGAACCCGCCTTGGCCAAACTGTCGTAATCCACGGGCAAATCGAAAAGGTGCGCGGGAATGCACCC